>NZ_JBFTLX010000033.1:0-39502 GCF_056396665.1 Cupriavidus sp. 05T313
TTGGGAAACAAGGTCATCATTGCTGGACGCCGCAAAGCACTTCTGCGGCAGATCTCCGCGGAGTATCCCGGCATCGATGGCGTCGAACTCGATATTTCCGACGCTGCCGACATCGCGCGTGTGGCGAAGGACTTGATCTCGGACTATCCSACGCTGAACGTTCTGATCAACAACGCGGGCATCATGCCGTTTGACGACGCSTCSACYMCCGTCGAGGAYGCCRCGTCTCGCAGCATCCTCGACACMAACCTCYTRGGCCCRATCCGCATGACATCGGAGCTCGTCGARCATCTGAARGGTCAAYCKCGCTCGACGATYATYTACAACACGTCGGTGCTGGCGTATGTCCCGATCGCCACTAACGCGGTGTACTCCGCATCGAAAGCGGCGCTGCACTCTTATGCCCTGTCGCAGCGCTTCATGCTCCGCGCGACCAACGTGACAGTCCAGGAGATCGCACCGCCTTGGGTCGACACCGACCTCGTCAAGAAGAGCGGCGATCCGCGTGCCATGCCCTTGGACGCGTTTATCGAAGAAACCATGCGCGGCCTCGCGACCGAAGAGCATGAGGTGTTTGTCGAGTCCATTCGCGCCATGCGCGATAACCCGGGACTCGGCGAGCATCAGCTGGTTCACGACTTCAACCAACACATCGCCGATAACCCCATCCCGGTTTAACGAGAAGCCTGGCGCCCCGGCCCGGAGTGCCAGTGACCACGCGCAGGAGAAGATCTGTGTCACACAATCGAAGGCCTGCGCGCGCAAGCGGTCCCGGACAAGGGCTACGACGCCAACGCTTTCGTGCAGTCGATTCGAACCGCAGGAAGCAAGGCCGTCATTCCGCCACGCTCGAACCGGATCAGCAAGCGACGCTATAGCCGCGCCCTGTATCGCACTCGCAATCTGGTCGAACGCTTTTTCAACCGCATAAAGCATTTTCGCCGTGTCTCCACTCGGTATGACAAGCGAGCTGACAGCTATCTCGTCTTTGCATCGCTTGCTTGTGCCTTCGGACCATTGGTTAAATTGTGAACAGACCCTAGAGAGTGTCCCGCCTCGTAAGGCGAAAGGCTTAACAAGATGACTACCTCTGGATCGGCGCCGCTGCGCGCCTCCAATCCACGCCTACGGTCGATGCTGGAGGCACCGATTGTTCCAACGGTTCTTCGCATGAGCGTGCCAAACATGCTCATGATGTTGGCCCAAGCGTCAACTGGGCTGATTGAGACATGGTTTCTTGCGAAACTTGGCACGGATGTACTGGCAGGTGTCGCTGTTGTCATACCAGTACTAATGCTAATGGGCAACATGTCGCAGGGGGCCATGGGCGGTGGGATATCAGCAGCCGTGGCTCGGGCTCTTGGGGCCGGAAACCAGACCTTGATAAATCAGATTCCGCGGCACGCCCTAGCCATCAACGTTCTTATTGGCGTAGCATTTGCCGCCATGCTTTTGACGTTCCAGAGGTCACTATTCTCGCTTATCGGCGCAAAGGGGGCGGCGTTGGATGCGGCTTGTACTTATGGTCGTGTGCTGTTCGCAGGACTGCCGCTGATGTGGGCGATGAACGCACTCGCCAGTGTTATTCGGGGGACGGGGAATATGTCATTCCCTGGGATGGTGATCTGTGGAGGAGCAGTCGCTCTAGTGCCATTGTCTCCTTGCCTCATATTTGGTTGGGGTCCGATTCCCCAATTAGGAGTAGCGGGCGGAGCGTGGGCTTTGGTGCTTTATTACGCAGCGGGCACCGCGATATTGGGGTGGTTCTGCCTCTCGGGGCGTTGTGCCGCTCAGCTAGTGGGAGGCGCAGTGCATTGGTTACCGATACGTAGCATTTTGGTCGTTGGCGCATTGGCATGCATAAATCCGGTACTTACAAATGCATTGATTGCGATTACGACGGCCCAGGTTGGTGGGCACGGTGGCACTGCAGCTCTAGCAGGCTACGCAACGGGTGCGAGGCTAGAGTATCTGCTGATCCCAATAGCTTTCGGCTTTGGAGCGCCTATGGTTGCGCTTGTGGGAGCCAACATTGGCGCAGGTCAGATCGACCGCGCGCGGCGTATCGCACTTATCGGTGGATTTATTGCCTTTTCATTAGCCGAACTAATTGGCCTAGTTGCAGCCTTTCGGCCTTCCGCATGGTTGCGGCTCTTTGGAGGAGATGAACATTTGCTGGAAGCGGGCGTCGCCTATCTTCAGATGGTAGGTCCGTTCTACGGCTGCTTTGCCCTGGGCTTTTCCCTTTACTTTGCATCTCAGGGCGCCGGTCGACTCAAATGGCCACTCGTGGCCGGAGCGCTACGCCTCACCCTGTTCGCCGGTGTTGGCGGCTTTGCGTTGTCTCAAGGCGCAAGCTTGCAACAGTATTTTTCCTTTGGTGCTCTCGCAATGCTCGTTTACGGTACCTTCATACTGTGGGCAGTCGCAAAAGGAAATTGGGGTATGGGGGGCGTTAGAGACCGATAGTCGCCCCTATTGCAAGGGGGTCGACAGACTGTCGCCCCTATTGCAAGGGGGTCGACAGACGAAAGTGTCGTACGTTTTAAACAAGCATGTAATTCGATCGTCGCTAGTCAGGCGGGCTTCAACGCGCCGCAGACATTTACGGCGATACCGTACTTGTTCGAGAGCTTCTCTGTTTGTGCCAAAAGACGTACCTCGTTACGCGCGACAAGAATCAAGTCACAACCGCGGCTGCTAAATGGTCAGCATAGACTGCGCCGATACCCGAAGATCCGCCGGTCACAAGCGCGGTTCCGATTGTAAAGACATTTCCTATCCATTTTTTTGTGAAAATTGCGTGCCAGATAGGCTCGAAGAGAGAGCGATAGTCTCTTTCGCTCCCCAATGTGCGACGTATTGATGCAGTTTCTGAGCATGGTTGGCGCCTCAAAAGCGCGCTCGAGACGGTCGGTACTTACCTCCTGCGCCTTTGCGCGAAATTGACAAAAATGGCATGTTCGCGAGGCTCTGGGAGCCACGTTGTAGGTTGCATCCAATCGATTCATTCGTGTCAAGAAAAGATGACGTGAGTCTCATTATCCAAGGCAATTAATTCACTATTCAGAGAACTGATACGAACCGTCAAGTTGCACCTGCGATACTTCAACATCTTCCCCCGGCGTATCGCGCCATTGGTGGCAGCCTGTTGGGAAAACCCAAAAACGTCCAGGCAAGGCCCGCGAGGCCTGCCGTCTGCATCAAGGAATCCAATGAAAAAGCTCACGACCGCTTTCGGCGCGCCCGTCGTCGACAACAACAACATCCAGACTGCCGGCCCGCGCGGTCCGGCCCTGCTGCAGGATGTCTGGTTCCTGGAAAAGCTTGCCCACTTCGACCGCGAAGTCATTCCCGAACGCCGCATGCACGCCAAGGGCTCGGGCGCCTATGGCACGTTCACCGTCACGCATGACATCACCAAGTACACGCGTGTCAACCTGTTCTCGGAAGTCGGCAAGAAAACCGACCTGTTCCTGCGTTTCTCGTCGGTGGCCGGCGAACGCGGCGCAGCCGATGCCGAACGCGATATTCGCGGCTTCGCCATCAAGTTCTATACCGAGGAAGGCAACTGGGACCTGGTGGGCAACAACACGCCGGTCTTCTTCCTGCGCGATCCGCTCAAGTTCCCCGACCTGAACCACGCCGTGAAGCGCGACCCGCGCACGGGCATGCGCAGCGCCGAGACCAACTGGGACTTCTGGACCAGCCTGCCCGAGGCCTTCCACCAGGTCACCATCGTCATGAGCGATCGCGGCATTCCGCGGAGCTGGCGTCATATGCACGGCTTCGGCAGCCACACCTACAGCTTCATCAGCAAGGACATGCAACGCCACTGGGTGAAGTTCCACTTTGTGACCCAGCAGGGCATCCAGAACCTGTCCGACGCCGAGGCGGCCGAGGTTACCGGACAGGACCGCGAGTACCACCAGCGCGACCTGTACGAAGCCATCGAGCGCGGCGAGTTCCCGCGCTGGAAGCTGTTCGTGCAGATCATGCCCGAGGCCGACGCCGGCAAGTATCGCTACAACCCGTTCGACCTGACCAAGGTCTGGTCGAAGAAGGACTACCCGTTGATCGAAGTGGGCGTGATGGAACTGAACCGCAATCCGGAAAACCATTTCGCCGAGGTGGAGCAGGCCGCGTTCGCGCCGTCGACGATCGTGCCGGGCGTCGGTTTCTCGCCGGACAAGATGCTGCAAGGCCGCCTGTTTTCGTATGGCGACGCCGAGCGCTATCGCCTGGGCGTGAACCACCACCTGATTCCGGTGAACTCGCCGAAGGCCGCGAAGTACGTCAACAGCTATCACCGCGACGGCCGCGGCCGCACCGACGGCAACGCGGGCGGCACCATCGGCTACGAGCCGAACACCCGTGGCGAGTGGGCCGAGCAGCCGGACTTCCGTGAGCCTCCGCTGTCAGTCGAAGGCGCCGCCGACCACTGGAACCACCGTGTCGACGACGATTACTTCTCGCAGGCAGGCGACCTGTTCCGCCTGATGTCGCCGGCCCAGCAGCAGACGCTGTTCGACAACACGGCCCGTGCGATCAAGGGCGTGTCGAAGCCCGTGCAGCAGCGCCATATCGACCACTGCACGCAGGCCGATCCGGCCTACGGCGCTGGTGTTGCGGCAGCCATCGAGAAGATCGAAGCCAAATAAGTCTTTGGTTGCCTCTCCCGCTTGCGGGAGAGGCCGGGGCGGAGGGCGGGTGCACCCCGCCCTCCCTGCGAGAACCACGAAAGCCAGGAAAGCAAGACGAGAACACAAGACGGACCAGACCCAGACATCCACCATGACCGCCGATGAAGAAGCCCGCATGATCGCCGCGCTGGGCCAGGTTTTCGACCTGGCGCGCAATGGCGACGCGGCCGCGCTGGCGGCGCTGATCAAACGCGGTATGCGGCCGAACCTGCGCAACGAGAAAGGCGACAGCCTGGTGATGCTGGCCGCCTATCACGGCCATGCCGACGCGCTGCGCATGATGCTGGCAGCCGGCGCGTCACCCGACACGCGCAATTCGATGGGGCAGACGCCGATTGCCGGGGCTGCCTACAAAGGCTACCGGGACGTAATCGAAATCCTGCTGGAACACGGCGCGGACGTCGAGGGCGCTTCGCCCGACGGCCGCACTGCGCTAATGGTCGCAGCGATGTTCCAGCGCGCGGAAATCGTCGAATTGCTCAAGGAGCACGGCGCCGACCCGGAAGCGCGCGACGAGCGCGGCATGACGGCGGCCGACGCCGCCACATTCATGGCTGGCCACACGGGCCGGCCGGCGCACTGATACTTCGGTCGTTGGCCGCTGGTCAGCCGCGACCGACGAACGAGCATCTTCGTCGCCATCACGGTCATGAACTGCACGTTGGCGTCGCGCGGCAGGTTGGCCATGTGCAGCAACGAACTGGCGATGTGGGACACGTCCATCAACGGCCCCGGACGAACCTGGCCATTGGCCTGCGGCACCCATGCGCGCCATGCGGTTGGCCATGTCGGTGCCCGCATTGGCCGCACGCAAATCATAGGGACGACCATCGATTGCCCGGCGCTGGGCAATCGATGGTCGTGGCATCGCCTACAAGGCGTTGATAGGTGTTTGTGCCGATATTGAGCAAGCTCGCTTGGAGCTGCTTCTACCAGAGCAGCCGGGCGAATCGGGGCCGCTGAACCTCGTGTGCGCGCACCGTAAACAGTTTTCACCTGCAGTGCGGTACCTCCGTACAGCGCTGCGTTGAGCGGTTGAATCCGCAGTGTGGATGAAGGCGTTCAGCATCGAGATCATGGAATCTGCGTGAGTCGGCTGATCGCCAATTTGGCAATACCTGAATGATTTTTGCTAATTGTGTGAATGCTAGGACCTTGACGTCCGCCTCGAGATCCAGCTTATGGCGCCAACGTTTCGAGGGTTCTTCGAGAAAACCGACTAACGCCGGCACCCCGGGGCCAATGCCTAATCAGATCCCAAATTGACTGGACCGTGCTTGTTGGGACGTGGTCACACATGAACGGCGTGCGCCGAGCAGAACACATTAACCGTCTGCATCGGGAGGGACATGTTGAAGCGGTTGCGTTGGCGATTGAGTGTGATGACTAATCAGGTCGGACCGTGACTTGCTAAACCTGTATATGACAAAGAGCTTCGAGCTCTTACGGGAAATCAGGTGCGAGTCAGCGAATTTCATCGGGGCCCGCAGCCTATCAGGGCTGCAACCAGGCCGAATACAAAGCCGCAACCCAACCTAGTCAGGTCAGAGCGCACAAAAGCCTCGCAAACGGGAGGCGTTCATATAGAGGCATATCAGCTCTTTGTCGGTGAGTTCGAGACATTCACTCGCCCGTATCGCACGCTCACGCTGCTGCTCCAGAATGAGGCCTCCGGGTCCAGCGTACCGAACATTCGCGTGCCAACAATGAGCCTCGAGTGCGAGCCTAAGCAGATCTGGCTTGAATATCGGGGAGGCAGGGCACCCACGCGATCGCTGCACAGGGTTGGCGAAGAACAGTTCAGAGAGGCACAAATCGCAACAAGGAAGAGCTTGACATTTTCCTACTGTACAGTAGACTAACAAACTCATTGGTACGAGTTCTGCGTAAGACAAGCCTCGCTCGATCAGACTTCGTGTAGTCTGATTTGCCCCAAGAGGGGTTTCGCATGACGGCTCATGGCGATGTCTCGCTGCGCATCGGTGAGCGCGTCCGCGCTTCGTTTCGATCTTTCGGGGCGCGGGAGCTTCCCTATTTTGTGGCCGCCGACTCTGCCGAAGGCAAATAACTCGAGGAGACTTCCCATGACGACTTCGCTTCAGGCCGCGTTGGCGCCACGTTCCATTGCGATCGTGGGTGCTTCACAGAATCCGGACAAGATCGGTGGTCGACCGGTTGACTACCTGCAGCGCTTTGGCTTCAAAGGGCGCATCTACCCTATCAATCCCACCCGCTCAAGCGTCCAGGGCTTGAAGGCGTGGCCCTCGATCGAGGAACTGCCGGAGGCTCCGGATCTCGCAATCATCGCGGTACCGCGGAACGAGGCGATTGAAGCGGTGCAGAAGTGCGCCCGCATCGGAACAGGGATCGGAATCGTCATGAGTTCTGGCTTTGGCGAGGGTCACTCCGTTGAGGGAAAGACTGCCGAGCGCTCGATGGTCGACACCGCTCGCGCGGCGGGCATGCGGCTGATCGGGCCGAATTGTCAGGGGCTTGCAAACTTCAGCAATGGGGCTCTAGCCACATTTTCGACGATGATCAAAGAGTGTCCGCCCGCTGACGGACACATAGCGATCCTCAGCCAGAGTGGGACGCTGGGGATGGCGCCGTACGGGCTGCTTCGGCGCCGGGGGCTGGGCATCCGGCACGCCCACGCAACAGGCAACGACGCGGATGTCACGATCGCCGAGTTGGCGACGGCGGTCGCCGAGGATGAGCAGGTCCGACTGATGCTCCTGTATCTCGAGGGCATGCCCGACCCGCACCAGCTTCAAAAGCTCGGACGAATCGCTCAGGAGCGTCGTCTGCCCGTGCTCGCGCTGAAGTCCGGGCGTACGGCCGCCGGTAAAGCCGCCGCGCTATCGCACACCGGTGCGCTAGCAAGCGAAGACCGTGTGGTCGACAGTTTCTTTGAGCAACATGGCGTCTGGCGTGCGCACACAATGGAGCAACTGGTCGATGCCGCTGAGATGTACCTGAAGCGCTGGAAGGTGGGTGGCCGGAGCATCGTGACGGTGAGCAATTCTGGAGCGGCAGGGGTGCTTGCTGCGGACGCAGCCAGCATGCATGGGATGCAGATGGCCAGCTTCGACCCTTCAACTCGACAGTCCCTCGCGGCCATTCTTCCAACCTTCGCGAACGTTACCAATCCGGTCGATATCACGGGTGCTCTGCTCACGGATAGCAGCCTCTTCAGCAAGGCTCTCGACGTCATCGCGCGGGATCCAAATGCTGACGCATTTCTCGTTGCATTTCCGGTCGCCGGAGCAGGCTACGACGTCGAAGGCTACGCGGATGCGGCGGCGCGTTTGGAAGCCAGCACCGGAAAGCCGGTTGTGGCAGCCACGCCGCAACCGGACGTGGCGGCCTTGTTCCGTGAACGCGACGTACCGGTTTTCTCCTCGGAAAGCAGTGCGGTATCGGCGCTCGACCGATTCACGCGCCACCACGAGCGTTTGGAGTTAGCGCGCCATCGACGTGCTGGTGCGTACCTCGATCCCGTCCCCGTCATGACTGAGCGCCGTGAGCCCCTGATGGCGAACGAGGCACAGAGTCTTGCGCGCATCGCGGAGATGGGGGTACCGGTTGTATGGCACCGACTGTGCATGACCGTGCAGGAGGCTTTGGCGGCGTTCGCCGAAGCGGGGGACGCGGTTGTCGTCAAAGGTTGTTCCAGCAAGGTCGCTCACAAGAGCGAGCTGGGTTTGGTGCGATTGGGGTTGCGTTCGCAGACGGAAATCGCGGAAGCCTTCGGCAAGCTGCAACAGACACTCGCCGATCTTGGTCTGCCCTTTGAAGGCGTCATCGTTGCCGCGATGCGAAAAGGTGGGCGCGAGATGATGATCGGTGCTCACAGGGACCCGGTTTTCGGTCCGGTTGTCGTTATCGGAGATGGTGGCAAGTACGTCGAAGTCATGCCGGACAACCAACTTCTATTGGTTCCGTTTGGACGAGCCGAGGTTATCGAGCGACTACAGCGTCTTCGTATCGCTCCCCTGTTGGGTGGAGTGAGAGACGAACCCGCTCTTGATGTCGAGGCCTACGTTGACGCAGTGATGTCGGTTGGACGACTGATCGCGGGATCCACCGACGTTCAGAGCGTCGATATCAATCCGATCCTGGTCGGTGCGGTCGGTGACGGCTGTCGCGCGGTCGATGCCGTAGTGCTGCACAACTGAGTCCAGCGTAGTCCGCAAGCAGCGAAGAAGGAGCTGTGATGAAGAAGGGTTTGGTCACTCGCGACCGGGTACTGATCACCGGTGGGGGGGCAGGTATTGGCGCGGCGATCACGGCTGCGTGCCAGGCGCAGGGTTACGAGACGATCGTTCTGGATCGCGCCGGCGGATTGATCGATGTGGATCTCGCGGATGATGATGCGACCGCCGAGGCGTTGAAGCTAGCGCTGGAGGGCGGTCCGATCACTCGGCTGGTCAACAACGTCGGGGTCGTACGTCCTGCATCAATCGCAGACCAAACCTTGGTAGATTTGGACCTCGCAGTCGCACTCAACCTTCGCTGCGCCCTTCAATGCATGCAGGCAGTTCTACCTGGTATGCGGGAAGCCGGATTCGGGAGGGTGGTCAACATTTCTTCCCGTGCCGCGTTGGGCAAGGAGATGCGCAGCGCGTACGCGGCCACAAAGGCCGGCCTCATTGGGATGACCCGGGTTTGGGCCCTTGAGCTGGGGCAGCACGGCATCACAGTCAACGCTATCGGCCCCGGTCCGATTCGAACTGCGCTGTTCGAGGCCGCGAATCCGCCCGGAGCTCCCCGAACGCAGGCGATCGTCGATGCGATACCGGTTCGCCGGATGGGAGAGCCGGAAGACGTCTCTCAGGCTGCCTCGTTCTTTCTTGATGGGCGCAACGGCTTTGTCACCGGACAGACGCTCTACGTGTGCGGAGGAATGACGGTCGGAGTTCCGCCCGCCTAGCTGGATAGTGGATCCGAGCCGGCGTTGACTCGCAGGACTGGGCGACAAACGGCGCTACCGATTGAACCAGGAGACAAGACATGAAACGTTCGACTTCCAGCATTCCGGCCGCGACGCGTCGGCGCCTGATACTGGGCGGAACCGCCGCCGCGCTGGGCGCGGGACTCGGTGTCGTGCGAGCTGCTGACACATTGCCTTCAAGACCCATTCGCTGGATCGTGCCATACGCTGCGGGCGGGCCCTCCGATGTGTTCACTCGGCCGATTGCTGCCGTCGTCTCGGAGATTCTTCGGCAACCCGTGATCGTCGAGAACCTTGGCGGCTCCGGAGGCAATATCGGCTGCGCTCGAATCGCGCGAGCAGCTGCTGATGGCTACACGATCGGACTAATCAGCACCGGCACTCATACGATCAATCCACACATCTACCCGAAGCTATCGTTCGACCCACTATCGGACTTCACGCCGCTGACTTTGGCGTGCCGGTATGCCAATCAGTTGATCGTCAATTCACAGAGCGGGATACGAACGGTTTCCGATCTTGTCGCCCGGGCGAAGGTGCAGACCGTCTCCTATGGTTCGGCTGGCATTGGCGCATCCAATCACCTCTCGGGTGAAATCCTGAGCCGAGTCGCGGGTGTGCCGCTGGTGCACGTCCCGTTCCGCGGCAACGGACTGGCGCTGGCCGCGTTGATGGCAGGTGACATCACCTTCATGTTCGACATGCCCACGAACTCACAGCCGGCCGTGACTGCGGGGCGCGTACGTCAGCTGGCGGTCACGACTGCCAAGCGGTGGTCCTTCTTGCCCACGATACCGACGATGGCCGAGGCGGGCTTTGGCGGATTCAACGAGGTGGGAGCCGACCTGTGGTTCGCCGTGGCGGCGCCTCCCAGGCTGCCCGAGGACATTCGTTCGCGTCTGTATGCCGCGCTGACCGAAGCGTTGCGCTCGCCGCGCGTCAGCAAGACGGCCAACGAGCAGCAGTTCGAAATCTGGACAAGTACACCCGAAGACCTTGTTCGGGAGATCCACACCGGCCTAGATCGCTRGGGACGGATCGCACGAACAGCGGGTGTGAAAGCGTGACCCCATACCTGAAGCGTTCGATTCGCAATGCCGGGCTAGATCCCGATAACCTCCCGGCTTCCGGGGGGCGCGCGATGAGCTTCGTTAGCGGCGAGAGCAAGCCCAAGGCTTGGAAAGACATCTGGGGCGCCGGACAGGGTATCGGCGCTGTTCGAGAGGCCGGCGCGGCTGCGTCTCTCATCGCGTGCCTCGCGCTTGAATACCAAGTGGCGCGATCCCGCCTCGGTCTCGGTGACTTGGCTTCAGGGCAACCTGCCTCGGCATTGCAACCGCTTCAAAAAAGACATTACGACAGACTTTCCCTCTGAATAATTGGTGCCGCTTTCAACCGTCCGGCCACGTTAAGTGGCTTAGGAAATGGGAGACGTGCGCCTTCTCGAAATACCGCAAAGGATTGGAGGCATGATGAATAAACCTGCCGTGCTGGCGCGCGTTGCGTCCGGCTGTGTCGGTGTATCGCTGTTTTTAGYATCGTGTGCGGCGAATTGTGTTGAACTCTACGGAATCGTAGATGCATATGTCGGTTCAACGAAGCCTAGCGGTGCCGCCAAGAGCACGATTGGAGTCGAGAGCGGGGGTATGACAACTTCGTTCTGGGGATTGACAGGCACGGAGGACCTGGGCGACGGACTGATGGCAAATTTTCGGCTGGAAGGCTACTTTCTGACGGATACCGGAGCGAGTGGTCGCAGTCCCACGGACACCATGTTGTCACGCAATGCCTATGTTGGCCTGGAGAAAGCCAACATTGGTGAGGTCAGGCTCGGTCGGCTCAGGAACCCTTTCTTCCTCGCCACAACTCAGTTCGACCCCTACGGATCATCAACCAAGTTCTCTCCATTACAGAATCCGCTCTGGGTGCAGACCTTCGGACGCTACGTTGCGGGTGATTCGGGTTGGAACAATGCCGTTGGATACTACACGCCGGATTTTGGTGGATTGTCGGGGCGCTTTCTATATTCGCTTGGTGAGGCGGCCGGCACAAATTCAACCAACAATTTTGGCGCCATGCTCTACGTCGACCGAGGAAAGTTTACGGCAACCGCAGCATTTCAACGTGTAAAAACCGGTCCGGGCTTGCCTATTGGGAGCTGGGCACAAGACGCCTTTACACTCGGCACAGCATACGACTTCGGGGTTGTCAAGGGATTCCTCGAGTATGTGGGTACGCGGACAAGCGGCGGTACCAAACGAAGCACGGATTCGTTTCAGATTGGTGCGACCTACCCAATCTTTAACGGAAAGATCATGGCATCGGTTGTGCAGACCAATATTCGCCCCGAAGGTCAGGCGGATTTCAAGCGTCGGGACTATGCGATCGGCTACTTGTATCCACTATCGAAGCGGAGCGATCTCTATGCGAACGTCCTTTACGACAAGCTTAGCAACAGTGGTGGGGGGATAAGCACGGGTTTTGGAATGAGGCATAAGTTCTAACGCTGTAGCAATATGCGAGGCGGCCAGTAAATAATTGAGGCTCTATGCCGATTTGAGTGGAACTTGACGGCCGGCGCGATAGCGTTTAATCCCTTGATCACGCGACGCGGCGGGACACAAGGGGTTTTGCGGCAAATGTTTTAGCCTGGACATACGGAGGTAGGCGATGGCCACGAAGTTCTTCACGGTTCGAAATCCGCGCGCGGCCCGCTTGGTTTGTTGGAGCATGCCATTCATCGCCTCGACATAGGCATTGCTGCGGCCGTCGAGCATGCCGCGCACGACGCCAGGCAGGCGCTCCTTGAGGGTCGTGGCCAGCCGCTTGAACGGCTCAAGCCGACAACGCTTCGCCCATGAGATCCAGCCCTTGAGCATCTCCTTGGCTTTCTGCGGACAGTTACTCTTCACGGCCACGCTGTAGGTCGTACGCAACCCCTCCTTCAGGCGCCAGGCGCRTGCGCTCTTCAGGTTCGAGCGCTGCAACCGGTGCATCGTATTGATTTGATCCTTGTTCCAGTCAGCGTGATCCCGACGCATGCCCCACATCAAGCCTTTGATCGTCTTGCGCTGCGTCCCCAGCGCAGCCCGCACGACGTCCGGCTGTTCTCGCATCTCTTCACGCCGCACCTCGTCCATCGCCTCGTTGGCCAGGGCGATCACGTGGAACCGGTCGAAGCTGATCTGCGCGTGCGGCAAGGCTTCGGTGACGCCCTTGATATAAGCTGCCCCCATATCCATGCAGGCGTGCCTGATCTCGTCAGGATTGCCGCCGTGCGTGACCAGGTCGGCCTTGAATTCGGTGACGGTCTTGTGGTCGCTGCCCTCGGCCATGAACAGCAGGCGTTTCGCTTCCAGGTCATGTACCACCGTGACGTAATCATGGCCGCGTCTGATACTGGTCTCGTCGATGCCGATAACCTTGACCCCGTCCATCGTTTCCCTGGCGCGCGCCGTCCCGACATAGTGTTCGATCCGGCGCCATAGCCGCCTGGCGTTCACTCGCAACAGGGAGGCCGCCTGCGCGACCGGCAGGGATTGGCATAGCGACAGGCCCAGCGCCTCGAACAGCAGGGTGAAGCCGCTGCCCGGCCGCGCCCACGGAACATCCACCGCAGTGGTCTTGCCGCAGGTACTGCAATCGACCCGCGGCACGTCGGCGTGCAGCCACGCCTCGTGCTGGAAAAAATCGAGATGACGCCAGTCACGTCTGACCCGATCATGGATGCCTTGTCCGCTCACCCCACAGGCTGGACACGGCAACTTCTTCGCGTCGCAGGACACTTCGAAATCGATCCGGCGTCTGCTTGTATCGAGGTCAACTTTGGATACCATCCACGGAGCTTGCAGACCCAACGCGGAAGTAAACAGGGCTTCAACGGCGACACTCACAGACGATTCCTCGATTCAGATAAGGGCGATTACTGCCTACCACCACTTCTTCACAACGAGTTGAACATCGGTTCACGAAGAATCTGATGGGAAACAGCGGAGGCCATTATGGTACTTGATGTCAAGTTCCACTCAAAACGTCCTTGGGCCATAATTGATGCGGTGGTTGCTCCGCTTTGTTCACATTCAACTATATATAGCATTGTACTAATTGGTTGTATTTCTTGATTTATCGCTGTTGCGGTCTAGAAAAGTATATTAATAATAAAACTAAATCTGAATTTACATGCTTTTTTTGCCTATCAGACGCGCCCACAAAGAGTAGTCTTCTGAAATGGCGCCATTCAGCGACTTGCTCAAGAAGTTGATGACCTTCATGCGAGCCGCATCCTCGTGCTTTGCACGGCTTCGCAACGGGATCTTGCAGAACGCGCGCGGAACCTGCTTGGAACGCTTTTCGCCCGGGATTTTTGATGATGCAGTGTAAGCGTCTCGCCGTCCCACGTTGCCGGTTGAGAGCGGTTGTGAGAGAGCAGACGCGCTCAGCGTGCGGGACGCCAGTTGTGGGGAAGCAGCTCGTCGATGCGGCTGTTCAGGTGGGTGGGCAGGCGGGTCAACACATCGGTGATGTAGGCCCATGGATCGTGGTTGCGTAGCATGTCGTAGGCATCGCGAAGCTCATTCTCGAAATAAGTGGTGGTGGGAAGTACCATGATCAATGCGTAGCAGAAGAGGATTGAGCCGACGACGTGATTGCGTGTGTCTCAAATATGCGAGCGAAGTCCGGATACCAGAACGGACTCTCGGTGTTGAAGAAGGTGTACGAACGGCCTTGAATCGCCAGCGCATTCCCAAGATCCGACATTTCCTTTTTACCGACGAACGTAGCGCCGATCACGTCTGCCATTTCGGGCCGATTCAGGCGTACTGACACGAATTTGCAAAGCAGAAAACACGCTGCCTGGCCCGTTATCTTGCTCCGCAAGCGCCGCTAGTTCGGTCCCTGAGACGGCTTCCAGGCCCATCACGAGCTTACCGCTCAACTGCCGCGTGGCTGCATCGGATGCCATTCGCATCGCACTTTCCAAGAAGGTATGTCGCTTCATGCTCTGGATTGCAATGACAGAGAGACCGCGTCCCCGCGCAGGTTCAGTGAAGTGGCGCACGTTTCGAGTCCGAGTGAGCCACTCAAGCGCTTCGCGTTGTACTGCCCGTGCATTGACGCGATGGCAGCAGCATATGATGCAGGGAAATCGCGAACTTCGATTTGTGTGCCGTCAGCCCGCACACCCGACTTTCCACTGATCGTCGTCGAAGCGGCGGCCTTTGTCGTTCGACACTGACTTGCATTCGACCTCCAACCCGGAAGGGCCCAGACCCTCAACAAACAAATCAAATGACGGTGCATCGCCGACACGATTGTCACCCAGGGTCAGCTCATTGTAAATCTCGGACGCCTTGATCCGCGCGGCCGCCAGGCAAACCAAGAGCCCATCCCACGGCAGATTGCTTAGGAAACGCAGAGCGCAAGCGCAGACACGCTGTACTTTGCGCAGCGACAAATCAAATAACTGCACGCATGAGACCAGGTTGATAGTGAGATAGCCGACATTGCCGGAAATGCCGTGGCGCTCCAACGTGGCCTGGGCAAATCGCGCCGCTTCAGATTCGGGACCCGCCTGAGCTTAATAGACGCTTGCCGACGATCGGGGAGGCCGCGTGTCCCAAAACGTCCGCAAGCTGCAGTCTCACTAGCGGCTTGAAGATAAATGGGATCCATGAGAGGATCCCATTTACGCCTTGGGCGAGAGAACGTGTTGCCGCGGCAAAGCACACAGACACGGACGCACACGCTGCGCGCGTCCATTCGGTGGCAACTAAGCCTGGTTTGCCAAGCCGAGGCGATGTCGTGCAGCGTGATATTCCTCACCTAGACGCGCGACCAACGCCTTAGCGGAGGTCACCTCACGAACTACACCAATTCCCTGTCCTGCACCCCAGACGTCTTTCCACGCCTTCGCCTTACTTTCCCCCTCAACAAAGTTCATGTCACGCCCTTCGGAGGTCGGTAGGTTGGCTGGGTCCAATCCGGCATTACTAATCGAACGCTTAAGATAGTTCCCGTGAACTCCGGTGAACAGGTTCGTATAGACAATGTCATCAGAGTTCCCGTCAACAATTGCCTGCTTGTACTCTTCAGGAGCACGCGCCTCATGGGTTGCGATGAAGGCAGACCCGATATAAGCAAAGTCGGCGCCGAGAGCCTGGGCCGCTAGTACGGCGTTCCCGGTCGACATTGCACCGCTCAATGCCAAGGGGCCGTCAAACCACTCTCGAATCTCCTGAATCAGTGCAATCGGACTCTTCACGCCCGCATGGCCACCCGCGCCGGCCGCCACGGCAATTACCCCGTCAGCACCCTTCTCGATGGCTTTACGTGCAAACGTGTTGTTGATGACATCGTGGAACACGATGCCACCGTACGCGTGGATTGCCTCGTTGACCTCTGGGCGAGCGCCGAGCGATGTAATCACAAGAGGCACCTTGTGCCTGATCACAACCTCCAGGTCCTGCTCCAGCCGGGCGTTTGTTTTGTGCGTGATCAGATTGACTGCGAACGGCGCCGCTGGAGTTGCAGCTTGACTATCGTAGGCGGCAAGGCGCTCGCGGATCTCGCTGATCCATTCATCGAGCTGAGACTGCGGCCGCGCGTTCAGAGCGGGCACAGATCCAACAATCCCTGCTTTACATTGCTCTACTACAAGCGTTGGATTGCTGACGATAAACATGGGCGAGCCAATGATCGGCAGCGCCAGATTGTCAAAGATGGCAGGCAGTGTGCGCATTTATGAAACTCCAAGTGGGTGAGGCAGCGATTACGCCGATCGTTTGATTGGCTCAAACGCCAACGGCTGTTTCGCGCGGAAGCGTGAGACGGCGTCGTGGTGCTCGTTCGTGCTCATGGCRATGGCTTGGGCCATTGATTCGAGTTCAGCCAGAGTGCGCGGATCAGTCTCGAACGAACGATTCAGAATCGCTTTCGTCAAGCCAAACGCAGGTAAGGAGGCTTGTGCGAGGCGACTCGCAAGATCTACCGCGCGCTTAAGAAGTTCTTCCGCGGGAACGATCTCATAAACGATTCCCAGATGTCGGGCTTCGTCGGCCTCAACAGTGCGGGCGCTGAAGACCAGCTCCTTAGCACGCTGGAGACCGATCATGCGGGGAAGCAAATACAGGCCGCTGAGGTCTGGTATTAGGCCAATCCTTGCAAACACTTGCGAGAACCGGGCCGTCGGCGTCGCGAGGATGAAGTCCGCGACAAGGCACAGATTGAAGCCACCGCCAAAAGCAGGACCATCGACGGCAGCGACAACCGGAATCTCAAGAGCAGCGAGCTTCGAGCACCAATTGTTCAGCTCGGCGACTCGCCTACGTGACTGTGGACCAGTACGCTCTTCGCCCATCGACTGCAGATCACCGCCAGCGCAGAAGCTCCCTCCGGCACCAGTGAGCACGACAGCTCGCACCGAGCAAGCCGTACGCAGATATTCCGCGACACTCGCCAAATCCTCGCGCATACGCATATCAAGAGCGTTGCGYGCCTGGGGCCGATTCAGCGTGACGATGGCGATGCCGTCACCGACTACCTCGAAGACGATGGCTTCGTACGATGATGGGGAAAAAGGAAGTGAGTCTGTCATAGCCGTCTCGATGGAAAGTCACTCAATGACCCGTGAACACGGGAGGGCGACGCTCAATAAATGACTGTCGCCCCTCTGCAGCATCCTCGCTCGAGGACAATCGCTTCTGCACATCCAGTATTTCTGCCACGGCCGCCAGCGGCCCTTCCTCGATCGATTTTCGTACGTTCAACCGAGTGGCGACAACCGCAAGCGGCGCTTGCTGCGCGATGCGCCGGGCAAGCGCCAGCCCTTCAGCAAACTGCTCCCCCGCAGGCACAACCTTCTGCACAAAGTTGAAACGAAGGGCGTCAACACTATTGAACTCAGTCCCTGTAAGGAGAAGATAGAGAGCATTACCCGATCCGCATCGCTGTGCCATGCGCATCGTGGCGCCACCTGCGGCCATGATTCCGCGGCCCACCTCCATTTGGGTGAAGCGGCAATTATCGGCGGCGACGACCATATCTGCTGCGAGCATCAGCTCTACTCCCACGGTAAAGCAGATGCCTTGGACGGACGCAACAACGGGCTTGGTCCGACGCCGGTAGCCAGGCAAGCCGAGGTCGTGCGCTTCCACGAGATTCTGATCACGCGGTACCGGCCGTTCCCCTCGCTTCTGGTACTCGGCGAGCGCGGGAAGATCCATGCCCCCGGTGAAGTGCTCGCCGACAGCATAGAGTAGACCGACTCGGAGGTCGGGATCGTCGTCGAGCCGCGTGTAGGCTTCGGCCAGCTGCCTAAGCATCACGGGTGTGATGCCATTGCGCTTCGAGGGACGGTTAATCCCGATCAGCAGAATGCCATCGACTACTTCGGTGTCGATACAGCCTTCGGCGGGCGGAGTGGTATTGCTTGGTGTCATAGGGTGTCTCCTCGATGACAGTGAGAATAGGTAAAGGCTAAACAGGCGGCCTGCGAAAGAGTGTCATTCGGCAGTAGGGCCTTGTGAAGGTACTTCAGACGACGAAATGGCGCTTAGGACCATAGACTACTCAGCACGGGGCGATGCTTTGAGTTGCGTGGAATCGCCGAGTCTTGCCGGTCGGCGAATCGATTCTGTCGAGCCAAAGCGCCAATCAATCCTCTTCAGTCTCGTGCATTCGGTGCAATGAAATAGGGTGTAAGCCTTCCGCCGAACTGGCGAAAGGTCACTCGTGCCATGTCTCCAACTTGCAGCGAAGAGTCTCCGTGCGCCATCATTCGGAATCCCTCCTCCGCGTCGAGCAGCATGATCGCGTAAGGGCCCAACTCGGCGAGCTCTGGCGACGGTGCCCTCGTCACGGTCGTGGCGGCATACACTCTCGCATGACCACTTGCTTGCAGCCGGCTCGGTCGCTTGTCGCCGCAATTTGGACAAAAGGAGCGTTCGAAATACCAGGTGTGTCGGCAGCTTTCACAAAGCTGATATGCGATGCCGGGCTCGCCAGTAGACCAATCGGCAATAGCTACGGTGCTCAATGGACTCTCTCCAGGAATGCCGTGACATGCGACGACAGAACACCGCCGTCGCAGTGTATGAGCGCGAGCGAGGCGTCGCGGACCTGGCGATTAGCAGCGCGCTCAGTCATTTGCTGATGTGCTTCGACCAGATGCGCGATCGCTCCGCCGACGCCGCAATGGCCGTAGCTCAGGAGTCCTCCATGCGTGTTAAGGGGCAAGTTGCCATTGATATCGAAATCCCCATTGCGGGCGCGCTCGGCGGAGCCACCACGAGGCGCCAAGCCGAGTTCCTCGAGCAATATGGCTAGCGTGATGGTGAAGCTGTCGTAGATTGCCGCGTATCGGGCATCGGCGGCGAGAACGCCTGTGCGCGCGCTTGCTTGTTCAAGCGATGCAGCAGCGCCGAACATTGTCAGATCATGGGCGGCAGTGACATGCTGGTGGGTATGGGCTTGGYCGCAACCCAATACGCGAACGCCGAACGCAGAGGTACGTTCGCGACTAACGACAAATGCTGCAGCGCCGTCTGAGACAGGACAACAATCCAACAGCTTCAGGGGAGACGCGATGCTGCGCGAGTTCAGCACGTCATCAATGGCGATTGGCTCTCGGCGATGAGCACCGGTATGCAATTTGGCATTGCGGCGCATCGCGACAGCTAGCTCAGCTAGGTCTTCCTCCCGTAACCCAAATCGATGCATGTATCGAGAGGCAACGAGGGCATAGTAGGCAGGAATAGTTGCGCCGAATGGTAATTCGTAACGCGGATGTCCAACCTGTGCCAGATTGCGTAGCGCCTCATCTGGGCTTTGGCCACTAAGCCTGTTCTCTCCTGCGACCACAAGCACATGGTTGCACAATCCGCCATTTACAAGCTCGTGGGCGAGCATCAGCATTGCGAGACCGGTGGCACCACCCACTTGCATACCGTGCGCGTAGCTCGGCGATAGGCCAAAATGCTCCGCGAACACGGTGCTCAGCATGAGATGGGGCATAGTGGTGGAGTAGCCACAAAGCAATCCATCCACCTGCGATCTAACAAGCTGAGCATCAATCAGCGCAAGTTCTGCAGCGTCCGCCATCAGCGCAAGCGTGTCCTGCCCTGACAGCCGGCCAAATGAGGTCAATCCGACACCTGTGATCCAACTCACTGGCACACCTCGGCAATTGCGGTAGAATCAGAGATCATACTGGTAGGTAGATATATGAACCGTCGTCGGATGGATCGCGCCATGACGCCGAGTCGATGACGTCGTTCGTCAAAATCTGGTACTGCACGGTTCTATAGTCTACTATCCAGTATGAATAAGTCAAGGTAGTTAGCAGCGACTGATCAGAACTTAGGAAAAGACATGACCACTCAGAAGAAGAACTCGCCGGGATCTCGCGCCGGAGCATCTCAGGCGCGACCGGCTCGCAAGCAGACAGGGCGGCGCAAGCCGATACCTGGCGATAGCGAGGAAAGGGCGGTCGTTCCCACGAGTATTGACGCGGAGCCATCCCTCCAGGATGAGCTTCGCAATCTGAAGATCGAGCGCATCCTGCAGGCGGCTGCCAAGTTATTCATGGAGCATGGATTTGTTGGCACGACCATGGATGCGATTGCCGAACAACTGAAGATGACCAAGCCGTTCATCTATCAGTACTTTGACAACAAGCACGCGGTACTTGCCGCCATCTGCGATCGAGAACTGCGGGAGTCGTTATCGATGCTGAATGGCTCGACGATGAGCGGGGGTGCACCGGTCGAGCGCTTGAAAGATTTCATCCGCACGGCGATGCGTCGCAATATCGTCAACCGAGGCCTATGGACGCTTATGGCCGCTGAGGAGAAGCATCTTCCGAAGGAGATGCTGGTCGACATTCGCGGATTAGAGATGGAGTTCCATAAGCGATTGAGTGCCATCATTGAAGACGGCGCCGCACAGGGGGTGTTCCTTACAGATCAGCCGCAACTCGCTTCTCGTGCGGTCATGGGGATGACGCAATGGGTCCGACGCTGGTACCGAACCAACGTCGATCCAGCGCCGGAGGTAGTGGTGGAACAGTTCTGCGAATTTGCGCTCCGTATGCTGGGTACCCCAGCGGAGTACACTCATGCTGGGTGACGACCTATCTGGCTTGTCGAGCGACTCCGGCGATCACCGTTTGTCCGTGATCATTGCGCACCCACACCTCTAGTGAGTCTGCATCAATCATGCTGCCGCCGGCGGTAACGCGGTCTCCAAGGCGTACGGGCAGCTGAAATCTGATGTCCAAAATCCAACTCTCCGGGCGCGTGGAGGGAACCTGTGCCAGCGCCTGCCATAGCACGCCTAACGACAGAGTGCCGTGAGCGATCTGTCCTTTCATTTGCGATGCAGCTGCAAACGCTGCGTCCAAATGGATGGGATTGAAGTCGTCGGTTAGATGCGCGTACGCTAAAACGGCTTCAGGGGTGATGTGCAGCGAGAGGGGTTCTAGTTTCATCGTATAAGTCCTAGTTAGCGTGCCCACAGGGCCTTGTGGACGCCTTCGAAGAGCGTGCGATCGGCCGCACCGCGGCACTTCATTTCTAGGTCAACCCAGAGCCTTCCATTACGTGCCTCCTTCGCTCCGCAGTGCACGGATGTCAACACTCGCTCGCCCACGCGTGGCAGCGCATGAATCGTAAAGCGTTGGGCTGCGTGGATCCCGCCAGGGGGGCGAACTGGCATCGTCGCCATGAACGCACGGATGGAAATCACCGACAGAAAGCCTGCTGGTACGTCTCGTGTTGGAAGCGGCGCGCCATAGAGTTTGCACCATGCCTCAACCAGTTCAGGCGTCAGGGCCAATTCATGGGTGCCATAGCAGCGGCCTGGCCTCAAGGCGGTGAACTCCAGTGCACTTGCGGCCTCATCGTTCGCGTGGCCCCCCTGGGTGCCGTGCGGATGAGCGTCGGGAAAGAAAAACTCGATCGTCATGCTGCCTCCTATCTGATGTCATCATACTATCAAGTAGATAACACAACTGCAAAGAATAAATATCTTGCATTCAAGTAGATCGTTGGGCATACTCCTCAGTAGCTTGACCGACACAGAGGCGCCTGTCGTGTGCCACGGAGGAGAACGATCATGACCAAAAGCCGCTGGGAACGGCGCCCCGATGGATCCAACTGGGGAGACTTCGGCGTTGACGATCAGTTGGGGCGCCTGAACCTGCTGACGCCTGAGAGAACCCGGGCGGCAGTTGCCGAGGTGCGAGAGGGCAAGAGCTTTTGCCTAAGCCTTCCCCTCGATCTACCCGGGGGCAATATCCTGAACCCGAATCGCCACCCGCCGCAGTTAAGCCCTACCCGCAGGCATGGGCGACTCGGTCTGAATTTCCGCCTGGCCGATGTCGATCCTCTGAGGACGGATGTGCTGAGCGATGACGTCGCGATCCTGCACCTCCAATACTCTACCCAGTGGGATGGGCTTGCGCATGTCGGAGCTATGTTCGATGTACTCGACGACGGCGTGCCGCGCCCTGTCTATTACAACGGCTTCGCAGCGGGCGAGGACATTGTTCTGATCGATGGATGCGACGAGTCGCAGGTGGAGTCGCGCGCTTTAGCGCTCGGCATTGAGCATATGGCGGCTAAGGGCGTTCAAGGTCGCGGCGTGATGATTGATCTGCTCGCAAACTTCGGCGCGGGGAGACGACTCATTGGTCTGTCTGATCTCGAGTATGTGCTTGCCAAAGATGGTGTGACGGTCGAAGAGGGGGACATCGTATGCCTGCATACCGGTTTCGCGGACGCTGTTCTAGGCATGCAAGGTAGCCCCGACATTGCAGTACTAGAGCAGACCGGCTGTGTACTTGATGGGCGGGACTCGGGTCTATTGCAATGGATCACGGACTCCGGCGTTGCCGCCATTGTTGCCGACAACTACGCGGTCGAAGCCTATCCCGCGCGTGGCTTGGGTGATGTCTGTTGCTCGGCGCTACCGCTTCACGAGCATTGCCTATTCAAGCAGGGGATTCATCTTGGTGAGTTGTGGCACTTAGGTCCGCTTGCCAATCATCTGCGCCGGCAAGGGCATTCTCGATTTCTGCTGACAGCGCCACCGCTTCGACTGCCTGGCGCAATTGCTTCCCCGGTTACCCCTATCGCCACTGTTTGAGCGCGATGCAGTTTTGAACGATTACCCTATTCCAAGAAAGGTATTGCGATGAATGATATTTCGGCTCTTCCGGTTTGCATCATCGGGGCAGGATCTTCCGGTGTAACTACGGCAAAGGCGCTCCTCGAGCGCGGTGTGGCATTCGATTGCTATGAGATCGGATCCGACATCGGTGGGATGTGGCGCTATCAAAACGATAACGGGATGTCGTCCGCATACCGCAGCCTGCACATTGATACCAGCCGACGCAACCTTGGTTACTCCGACTATCCGATCCCAGACCACTATCCGGACTTTCTCTCTCACTTTGAAGTGATCAAGTATCTGTCGGACTATGCGGATCATTTTAAGGTTCGACCTCACGTGCGCTTCAACACAAAAGTCGAGAGCGTAAGTCAGGATGCCGACGGAGCGTGGAGAGTCACACTCCACGACCGCGAATCGAAGCGATATCGCGCGGTGATCGTCGCGAATGGTCATCTTTGGGATCCGCGGTGGGCGCGCTTCAATGGCGAGTTTCAGGGCGAGAGCTTGCATGCGCATGATTACAAAACGCCAGAGCCTTTTCTTGGAAAGAACGTGCTTGTGGTGGGCATCGGAAACTCGGCGGTGGACATCGCGGTCGATGTCTGCAAGCTTGCGAAGAACACTTATATCTCGACTCGTCGCAGTGCATGGATCATGCCGAAGTACATCATGGGGCTGCCGAGCGATCGATGGTCGTCCTTCCTAGGCTCAAAGCTGAAACTGCCTACGCGCATGGTCCGAACCACCATGAAGCATCTGATGTACCTCGCCGTGGGCGATCAATCCCGCTTCGGCGTTCCGCGGCCGAAGCATGCAATCTGGCGCGAGCACGCGACGCTTAGCCAGGAACTGTTGCCCTATGTGGGCCACGGTTGGATCAAAGTGAAGTCGAATGTGAAGGAACTGATCGGCGAAAAGGTGTGCTTTGAGGATGGTAGTGCCGCAGAGGTCGATACCATCATCTACGCAACCGGCTACAAGACAACCTTTCCCTTTATCGACCAACGCGTCTTTAAAGTGGACGACGGCAAGGCAGATCTTTATCGACGTATGGCGGTTCCTCACGCACCAGGGCTTTACTTTGCGGGACTGGTGCAACCGATCGGGCCGACGATCCCACTAGTCGAGATCCAAGGGCAGTGGCTTGCGCGTGTACTTGCAGGCCATGTCAAACTTCCTACCCGTGGTGTCATGTATCAGGAGATCATGCAGCACAAGCGCGCACTCGAAAAGCGTTACGTGGGGTCCGCGCGCTACACGCTCGAGGTTGATTTCAAAGAGTACGCTGCACAGATGCGCTCCGATATGAGCAGCGGACGGGCGAGGGTGTGATGGTCGCGGTCACTAAAACAAGCTCCTCTTATGTCGATGCACCATTGGTCATCGGTGTGCCGCGTGAAACGGCTTCCGGAGAACTCCGAGTGGCTGCGACTCCGGAAACCGTAAAAGCGCTGGTGGCACAAGGGTACGTCGTCCGTGTCCAAACAGGGGCGGGCACTGCGGCAAGTGCACTAGATTCGGCCTACGAGGCCGCTGGTGCAAGTGTCACGGATGCCACGAACGCTTTTGATGCGCAATTGGTGTTGAAAGTAAGAGCTCCGTCCGCCGGCGAGCTGTCAATCATGCGGCCGGGAGCGGCTCTGGTGGGAATGTTAAACCCTTTTGACAGTGAAGGCCTTGCTCGCATGGCTGCCGCTGGTTTGACCGCATTCGCGCTTGAAGCAGCGCCGCGCACTACGCGCGCACAACCCATGGATGTCCTTTCGTCGCAAGCGAATATCGCTGGTTACAAAGCCGTGATGCTCGCGGCGAGCAACTACCAGCGTCTGTTTCCTATGCTAATGACCGCAGCGGGAACGATCAAAGCCGCACGTGTTGTGATTCTTGGCGTCGGCGTCGCGGGACTGCAGGCAATAGCAACGGCAAAGCGGCTGGGAGCCGTGATCGAAGCCTCCGATGTACGGCCTTCAGTCAAGGAACAGGTGGAGTCGCTAGGCGCAAAGTTTATCGATATCCCCTACGAGAGTGCTGAGGAAAGGGAGGCTGCCGAAGGGGTCGGGGGCTACGCGCGCGCGATGCCACAATCGTGGCTCGATAGGCAAAAGATCGAAGTGGGCCGGCGCGTGGCAATGGCCGATATCGTCATCACGACAGCCTTGATCCCAGGCCGCGCCGCGCCGACACTGATCACCGAGGACATGGTCCAGTCGATGAAGCAAGGATCGGTCATCGTCGATCTTGGCGCGCCCGCGGGGGGGAACTGTCCCCTTACGGTGCCAGGCCAGACAATCGTCAGACATGGGGTCACGTTGATCGGCGAGACCAACCTCCCATCCTTGGTCGCGGCAGACAGTTCCGCGCTCTACGCGCGAAACGTACTGCAGTTCTTGAAACTAATACTGCCGACCGGTGTTTCCGCCGTACAAGTCCCGCACGATGATGACATCGTCGAGGCTTGCTTGATGACACATGGCGGCGAGATCAAGCGCCGCTGACCGGAGTTCCAAAACATGCATACCGTCTCACCTACTCTTATCAATCTCATTATTTTCGTGCTCGCCGTGTATGTGGGCTATCACGTCGTGTGGACCGTCACACCGGCGCTGCACACGCCCTTGATGGCCGTCACCAATGCGATCTCTGCGATCGTCATCGTCGGTGCGATGCTTGCGGCGGGTCTCACGGAAAGCGGCGCCGCGAGAGCGGCTGGCGTGCTGGCCGTCGCTTTGGCGGCAGTCAACGTGTTCGGAGGGTTCCTTGTAACACGCCGAATGCTCGAGATGTTCAAGAAGAAGGGCAAGGSTGCGGCCAGCATCGAACGAGGTGCGGCATGAGCATGAACGTCGTCACGCTACTGTACCTCGTCGCGAGTGTCTGCTTCATCCAGGCACTGAAAGGCCTGAGTCATCCGTCTACGTCAATTCGTGGTAACAGCTTTGGTATGGTGGGCATGGCAATCGCCGTGCTGACCACAGCGGCATTGATCGTGACGCTGGCTGGCTCGCCCCTCGGCCTCTCGTGGGTCATGTTGGGCCTGATTGTCGGAGGAAGCGCAGGCGTCTATCTCGCGCGTCGGGTGGAGATGACCAAGATGCCAGAGCTTGTAGCTTTCATGCATAGCTTGATCGGCATGGCCGCAGTGCTGATAGCCTTTTCCGCAGTCACGGAGCCTGCGGCCTTCGGCCTGGTTGATGAGGGTAATGGGATCCCTCCCGGCAATCGCCTGGAACTGGCGTTGGGCAGTTTTATTGGGGCCGTAACTTTCGCCGGATCGATCATCGCATTTGGAAAGCTATCTGGCAGATATCGATTCCGGCTGTTCCAAGGGGCGCCAGTAATGTTCACTGGTCAGCACGCGCTTAACCTCACATTAGGTCTGGCATGCGCGTATCTTGCAGTCGAGTTTTGGAGTAGCCAGAGCGTGATGGCGTTCGCGGTCCTCACAATGATCGGCCTCCTGCTCGGCGTGCTGCTAATCATTCCGATCGGAGGCGCGGACATGCCCGTCGTGGTGTCGATGCTGAACAGCTACTCGGGATGGGCCGCTGCTGGAATTGGATTCAGCTTGAACAACAGTATGCTTATTATCTCGGGCAGCTTGGTTGGCAGTTCGGGAGCGATTCTGAGCTACATCATGTGTAAAGCGATGAACCGAGCATTCCTGAATGTCATTCTGGGAGGGTTCGGGAGCGACGCCAGCTCTGGCGAGCAATCGACAACGACGCAGCGCACCGTGAAAAGTGGTAGCGCCGACGATGCTGYATTCATCCTGGGAAACTCGGAAACGGTGATCATCGTGCCCGGATATGGGTTGGCCGTTGCTCGCGCTCAGCACGCGACGAAGGAGCTTGCGGCAAAGCTTACGGAAAAGGGAGTCTCCGTGCGCTATGCGATCCACCCCGTTGCCGGACGTATGCCCGGTCATATGAACGTGCTGCTGGCCGAGGCAGAGGTTCCGTACGATCAGGTCTTCGAGATGGAGGACATCAACAACGACTTCGGACTGGCGGACGTGGCCATCATCGTTGGTGCAAATGACGTCGTCAATCCGGCGGCCCTGCAAAAGGGAAGTCCAATTTTTGGCATGCCGATTCTTGACGCTTATAAGGCGAAGACGGTGATTGTCAATAAGCGCTCCATGGCAACTGGGTATGCAGGCCTGGATAACGAACTTTTTTACATGGACAAGACGATGATGGTCTTCGGCGATGCCAAGAAGTTCGTTGAGGACATGGTCAAGGCAGTCGAATGAAAGACGCATTCTCGACCTCCTCCGAGAGCCGGATGCATCTACTTCGGGCTGCCGCGGAGTGTTTTATGGAGCGCGGTTTCCATGCAACCAGCATTGATGATGTGGCGCGACGGATACGGGCGACCAAGGGCCTCGTGTACTACCACTTCCTCTCAAAGATGGACTTGTTCTTCGAGGTCTATCGGGTCGGAATGGCGGCGTTAACTGAGGCCGTGGCGGCTGCCCGCAAGACAGAACATGCCGGGTTGCCTGCAGTGACAGCCATGCTCGAGGCTCATGCATTGACAATGTTTGAGTATCACGCTTTCGAGCATGTCGTCGCGCAGGGCGTACAGTTACATCGATTCAGTGCGATGACATCGGTGCAGCGGATGACCTTTGATGAATTGGTTGCGAGTCGCGATCGTTTGGAGCAGATGTACAGAACGGAGGTTGCGGCTGCACAAGCAGATGGTTCGGTGTCAGGTGACACCGAACCATCGATTGCCGTGAAAACAATTCTCGGAGGGATTCAGTGGTCCGTGATCTGGTGGCGACCCGAGGCAGATCAGGGATTAGAGGCGCGGCTTGTCCTTGCTCGGCAAATGGTTCGGACGTTGATCCGAGGCCTTGAGGTGCGACGCTAGTCTGAGTGACCTGCGCCTGAGCGTGAGTTCGGCACGAGAGTCAGCCCCGGGTGCACAGAATGYAATCCGGGGCATCTTCCTATTCTCAGACTCCGCGTCGGCGTGAGCCGGGCGCCGGAGGATTCGAGGGCGCGCCGGCAAAGCATTGGGCGATTTGCATCCATTGACGGGCAATCTCACCTTCTACGCGCAGCGACGTGTCGGCCAGGTTGCGGACCTGAGTGACGACTTGGCTGAATTCCGACGCGTCACCCTCAATCATGTCTGTGGTGTTGTACGCGTTCCATTCCCAGATGGCGCCCGATGGCGCTGTAAGGCGAACTCGCGGCGGTGCATCGGGGGCCGGTAAGCCGCGATTGACATAGGCCCACTTGAACGTTTTTACGCCCAGCGTGGCAATCGGCTTCAGCCGATCTGTCGCCGCTCGTTGAAGATTCAAAGTGTCATAGATTTCTTGGCTGTGCGCCCAATTTTCCATCTGGCGCGCTGCCGCAAAGGATGGGACAGTCATCGGCGGACCAGCCCATGGAAGCTTTTCTTCTGGAGTCCGCATACTTAATCGACGGCTCATTTCGTGTGCCTGTTCGATCCAAACCTCATAAAGCCCTCTCCCGAAAAGTCCTGGGAAGCGATGTCGCGATTCCTCGATCGGGGTGGCACCGGCATTGCGGTGTCTCATCATGTCCTCGCGCAACGTGCGGAAGGCTTCCTCGGACGTCGTCGACGCGATTCCCATGTAGTCGCTGGCATACAGATGCAGAACAACGTCGTTGATTGTCCAACTCTTGAAGGCGGTGACACGTTCCCAATCCGTGGAAGCCAACGAGGATAGGAGACTGGAAAGCTCCTCGACTTCCTCATTCAAGCATTCGATCTCATAAAGCACAACTGCTCCTTGTGGGGTTAAATCTGGTGGGACGCTGGCTTAGCCATTCCGCTTCTCTATCGAATCAATCGGACTGCCGCGCACGGCGCCAGAAGCGATTAGCGCGTCGATTTCGTCTTGGCGGTACCCGGCTTCGCGCAGTACGGCGCAGGTGTGGGCGCCAATATGGCCGGATGGGGGCCTACCGGCTGGCTCTGGGCGCCCATCGACGAGAATGGTCGAGCGCAGCATTCGTACACGGCCTTCGTCGGGATGATCTTGAGGGGGCTCCACGAGGCCAACCGCGCGGAGGTGTGGATCATCGAGCAAAGAGTCCAGGGTGTGACATGGCATGCAGGGGATGTCGTACTCTCCCAGGATCTGCAGCCATTCGCTCGTTGTACGCTGTTTGAGCGAGTCAGTGCGGATGGAGAACCAATCATCAACGTGGCGGAAGCGAGCGGTGGCCGTGGCGAAGCGAGGATCATCGAGTAAATCTTCGCGTCCGAGAGCACGAAGCAGTGAGCGCGCCTGTGCGTCAGTGTTGGCAGTAAGGCTGATCCAGCCATCGGCTGTTGCCATGGGCTGATTGTGTGGGCTCAGGATGCGTCGATCACCAATCGGCCCAAGTGGGGGATCAAAGCTTGCCGGTCCTAGATGCTCCTGCAGGACCATTGCGGCAAGGGTCTCGAACATCGGTACTTCGATGGTAGCCCCTTCACCCGTACGACCCTGGTGACAAAGAGCGGCAAGAATGGCGCCCGCGGTGATCTCGCCAACCACATGGTCCGCCATCATCAGAGGGACGTAGGAGGGCTTTCCGTCGCGCGCCGCGAAGACCGCCGCAACGCCACTTGCACCTTGTACGACACTATCGTAGGCGGCGCGACCGCGGTAAGGTCCCGGACCGAAGCCCGTAATAACACAATGCACGAGGCGAGGGTGCAGCGCACGCGCGGAAGCTGCATCTAGCCCCAAGCGGGCTAGCGCGTCTGGCCTGAGATTGGAGACGAAAACGTCGCTCGTCTCGAGCAGACGCTCCATGATCGCAGCAGTGTCGGGATGTTTTAGATCAAGCGCGACGGCACGCTTATTCTGATTCAGGTGCAGGTAAGTTCCAGCATGACGGCCACTGGGGGAGGGACCGCCCAGTGTGCGTAAGAGATCGCCTTCAGGCGCTTCGATCTTTGTCACGTTGGCCCCGTACTCGGCGAGTCGTACGGTGCAGGCGGGGCCAACGATGACAGAAGTCAGGTCCAAGACGCGGATTCCATCCAGCAGTTTTGATGTCACGGTTCTCTCCCTGGAAGTCACTGAGGCTGGATTCCTGCGTCCCGCACCTTGATGCGCCAGACCTCGAGTTGTTGCTTCATATACGCCGCGAGCTCTGTCGGAGTGGCTGGTGCCGGCTCCGCGCCTGCGGCCGCCAGCTTTTCAGCGGTGCCTTTGCGACCGAGCAGTGAAGTGATCCGCGTGTTCAGGGCTTGCACGATGGGGGTTGGCATCCCGGCTGGTCCCATGATGCCCAGCCAACTAGGTAGGTCGAAATCAATCGACAATGACTCAGAAACCGTGGGAAGTGCGGGGGCCAAGGTACTGCGTTTGGAAGTGATTACAGCTAGTGGTCGAACTCGATTACTAGCAATGAGTGAGGAGGCGGRGCCGAGATCGCCAATCATGAATGCGATATGCCCACCAATGAGGTCAGTCATAGCTGCAGGCGTGCTCTTGTAGGGTACGGCGCCTGCTTCGAAATGCCCGAGGTTGGCGAGTGTCGACGCAGCTACTTGCCCAGTGGCATTTGCGTAGCCATACGAAATATTGGTGCGTTTTGCATACGTGACCAACTCCCGAACATTTTTCACGGGAAGCTCCGCACTGACGAGTACGATGAACGGCATGAAGCTCAGGCGTGCGACCGGGGTGAAGTCCTTAATGGGGTCGTATGGCAGCTTCTTAAAAATGAAGGGGTTGATCGAGCTCGCAGTGTTCGTTGTCAGGAGCAACGTGTAGCCATCCGGAGTCGCCTTCGCAACATACTCCGCAGCTAGGATCCCCGATGCGCCTGGCCTGTTGTCCACAATGAAGGGTTGGTTGAAGGCGGCCTGGAGATCTTCCGAGACTAACCGGGCGTGCTGATCGCTGGCACTACCCGGCCCGAACTGGACCACGATTCGAACTGGTTTGCGAGGCCACGGGTCGCTCGCAAAGGCGGGCTGTGGCCAGCGCGCTAGCGCAAGGGCCGCCGCCAACGTGCCGCCCCTCTGCAGCAATACCCTGCGCGACGGTCGCTCGAGGTCTGGGCCCGTGTCGCCGAGCAGGCTAGAAAGCACTTTCATTACTTGTCTCCGTTGATAGGTCGCCCTGGCCGCGAACCGGTATGTGCTGGTGGCGGCTGTTCAATCCTTGTTGCTCGATTTATACTAGCAAGGATATTGTACTACTTACAAGTATAAGTTCTACTCAAGGGAAGAAATCCCTGCATGAGAAGGCGCGGATGCCTCGCTATGTGCCGGGGCGCCTTCCTGAAACTGAGAGACCCCCATAGTGTGAATGAGTCGCAGGCGCGTTTGAAGTTAGATCTGCCTCACCTTTAACGTCGACCACGCCGCAGCTCGATTGCACGAGCGATTTCGATTAGTCGAGGTCCTACGTGTTCGCAGAGTCAACTGAGAAATCTGTTGCGGCCCAGGCGGCACTAAGAGCACTAAGTGCCATGATCGGTAGCCCACGGCCAAGGTTGAGCTGCACAGTGACGGTATTGACGTCCTTGACCGGGTTGCCGATGCAATCCACCCTAGTTAAGCCTCAACAGGCCTTATAGGCGGCATGTCGATGAGGCTTATGACGAGGCGGTCGAGGCTTGGCGCGATCCGGTCGCACGCGATGGATACGTGTTGCGATCAAGGTCAAGGTTTCATTCAGAGCAGCCTTGGCCCATCGCAGGCCGAGCAGCACCGCAGGCAGGACACGTTTGAGGGCAGTGATGGCGTAGGTCCGGTTGATCCGATGGTCCGAGTCAATGTCATGTTCCTGCGCGGCGGTGAGGCAGCACAGGGCGTGTAGGTTGTCGCAGAGGATTTTGGCACCGAAGTCCTGCCTGGCGGCCAACTGTGAGAGGCCGGACAGGTGTTCGAGTGCCATGCGGTGTTTGAGACGTTTAAACGCCTCCTCCAGGCGCCAGCGCTGGTGATAGAGATCGCGGAAGGTGGCAGCCGGATAGCGGTGCATGTCGAGCAGATTGGTGATGAGCACGCGCACCTTACCGGCTGGCGAGATCTGCCGGATCAGCCGGACGGTTTGTGGGGTAGCCGCACATTCATAGTCGCGCGCGTCATTGCGGGCTGGAGCCGGGAGCGTGACGATGGCCTCGTCGCGGCCGGAGCGGACGAAGTGTCGCACGGCGGTAAAGCCGCTGCCGTCGGCGCGCATGCAGAAAGGGATTTTTCGTTCGTTGAGCACGGCCACCAGCCAGCGGGCGGGGTAGTCGCGGTCGAGCAAGAGCAAGTCGTCGGATTGCAGGCGATCCAGATGCTCGAACAGGATCTGGCGTTCGTTCTCGTGCACGCTATGCAGTGAGGCGGCGAGCGTGATCTCGGCACCGGGCAGGTACAGGCCGAAGGCGAGTTGATCGCGGGTGGCGGCTCGCGGGAGATGGCTGTGGCGGATGGCGAAACGCAGGTGTGAGGCGTCCGCGGCGACCAGCCGAAAGCCATGCCAGCGCGGCAAATGGTTGGACACTTGCTGAAGCAGCCAGTCATTGAGGTGAGCAAAGACATCGCCGCTGAGTTTGCTGCGAGCCTGAGCGAAGGCTTGTTCACTGTAAGCGCGATTTTCTCCGCACGTAGCGTTGACGCCCCGAAAGGCGCAGGATTGTGCCCGCGATTTTTTTCGTGGGCACAATTCATGGACGATAGCGATTTTGACTTCCTGCCGCTGCGAGTGACCAATGTCGGCGCCAACGGGAAACGCAGCTACGACAGGCAGGGCAAGCGAAGATTGATCGAGGCTTGCCTTGAACCCGGCGTATCGGTTGCCAGCATGGCGATCCGAGCCCAGGTGAACACGAACCAATTGTGGCGCTGGGTCAAGCAGTACAAAGCAGAAAGACAAGGTGGTATTGACATGGATAGCGCCGTCGAAGGCGCGCCATCGGCCTTCGTTCCGGTAGTGGAGGTTCGCGGCRTACCTCCTCAAGCCCAGCGGTCACGGCCGGCATCGCCGGAATCGACTTCTGTTCCCGTGCCGCAATCTTCATCTTCGCCACAATTGGCACGCCTGTCGGCACGGCTGCCAAACGGCGTAACCATCGAGCTCGAATGCACACCGAAAGATGGGCCGCTCGTGAAGGCGATGATCGCGGCGCTGGGGGACACCTGATGTTCCGCCTCGACGCTGACCTGCGGGTCTATCTGCACCGCGAGCCTATCGACTTCCGGGCCGGCCTGAACAGTCTGGTGACGCTGGTCGAGCAGTCGATGCAACTCGATCCGTTCGCCCGGGCCGTCTTCGCGTTCCATAACCGCGGCCGCAATCGGGTCAAGCTTCTGCTCTATGACCGCTCTGGATTCTGGCTCCTGATGAAGCGTTTGGAAGCAGACCACTTCGCCTGGCCACGCCGCGAGCAGGCGGTGATGGAACTCACGACCGAGCAACTGCACTGGTTGCTTGAAGGTATCGACATCGAAGCCGTTCGCCGACACCCTTCGCGGCGCTACCGGCACGCGAGCTGAGTCAGCGTGAGAGAGGCCAGGGTGCGGGCTCTGGCCATAGGCTTCGCGAGGCGGCTGCTCGCCAGGGCATTGGCCGATACCATTGTTTTGGATTCGACGTAAACCTGTTGGCGATGCGATTGCACTATCGTGAATCGCATGCCTGCACATGACCTCACCCCTGATCTGCCGCCTGACGTCCAGGCCTATATCCGCGAACTCGAGAAGAAAAATCTGGATCTCGAGTCGCTAGCCCAGCAACTCTCGCAGCGTATCGAGCAGCTCGAAGAGCAGTTCCGCCTCGCGCAGCTCAAGCGCTACGCGCCGAGCAGCGAGAAGCTCAAGGATCGGGTGTTTGACGAAGCCGAGCAGATCGCCGCGACAGAACCTGCTGGCAACGATCCCGATGACGCGTTCACGCTGCCCGATACGGGACTTCCGGAAGTCAATGAGTCTGCACACCGCAAACGGGGACGCAAGCCGCTGCCGGCGTCGTTGCCGCGCCAGCGCATCGAGTACGACCTGCCCGAGGAACAGAAAATCTGTCCATGCTGCCAGAGCCCGCTGCATCGCATGGGCGAGGAGACGAGCGAGCAGTTGCACATCGAGGTAAAGGTCTCGGTGTTGCAGCACGTACGGTTCAAATACGCGTGCCGCCATTGCGAGCGCAACGCGGAGCGCACGCTGATCGTGGTCGCGTCGATGCCAGTACAACCGCTGCCAGGTAGCAACGCGAGTCCGGCGATGATCGCGACGGTGACGACCGGCAAGGCAGTATGACTTTCCGTGAGGCATAGGCTGGCCTGCCGTGGGAGTAAACGCGGGTTAGTCAGTATGACTCCCCTGGGGCAAGGGCTGGCCCGCCGTGAGGAATCAAACGCGGGTTAGCATGTCTGCCAGAGCCGCATGGTGTGGACAGGGCCACACCCGGCGATTTCCAGCACGGAGGCCAGCATGGAACACGATAGCACGCTGTATGTGGGTCTTGACGTCCATAAGGACTCGATCACGGTCGCCTATGCACTCGGCGCGGGCGAGGTCGAACTGCTTGGCAAGATCGGTACGTCGCAGGCCGATATCGATCGCCTGTGCAAGCGCCTGCAGTCCAAAGCACGCCGGATCCGCATCGTCTACGAGGCGGGCCCATGCGGATATGGCCTTTACCGGCAGCTTGCAGGGAAGGGATTCGAATGCATGGTGTGCGCGCCGTCGCTGATCCCGAAGAAACCCGGCGAGCGCGTCAAGACCGATCGGCGCGATGCGGTCAAGCTGGTGCGATCGCTGCGCGCCGGCGACCTCTCGGCCGTGTACGTGCCCGGCGTCGAAGACGAAGCATTCCGGGATCTGTCACGCGCCTGGGTCAGCGGCAAGGACGATCTGAAGCGCGCCCGGCAACGGCTGAAGGCCTTTCTGCTCTCGCATGGGGTCCGCTACAGCGGCAGAGCTGACTGGGGACCAGCGCACCGGCGCTGGATAAGCGAATTTGCGTTCGATAGCGCGTGGCAGCAACTTGCCTTTGACGAATATCGACGTGCTATCGAGGACCGGCTCGCGCAATGCAGCCGTCTCGAAGCGGCCCTGCGCGAGGCAGTGGTCAACTGGCGCTTCTACCCGGCCGTACTGGGCTTGCAGGCCATGCGCGGCGTGCAGTTCACCACGGCGATAGRCATCCTCGCCGAGTTGGGCGATCTCTCGCGCTTTGTCCATCCGCGCCAACTGATGGCCTGGCTCGGTGTGACGCCCGCCGAACACTCGTCGGGCGAAAAACGGCGCCAGGGCAGCATCACCAAGACCGGCAACAGCTATGCCAGAAAGCTGCTGATCGAGGCCGCCTGGAGTTACCGGCACCCGGCACGTGTGAGCCCCGAGATCCAGCGCCGGCACGAAGGCATCCCAAAGGCCATCGTTGACCGTTCCTGGGACGCCCAGGTTCGACTATGCCGGCGCTATCGGAAACTGGCCGCACGCGGCAAGACCCCGAACATTGCGGTGGTTGCGGTGGCCCGCGAACTGAGCGGGTTCATCTGGGACATCAGCCAGCTCGCCATGTCGCTTGCCGTCCCGAACGCGGCCCAGACAACGTAACCCAGCGCTTTAGGTACCACCAACCTATCTGACCCTACTGTGGAGCCAGTTTCCTGAAGGCGGCGTAGCCCGGCACACGAGCAACCCGCGACGATGCTAGGCAACGGATTTCATCCGACTTGCGGCGTTAGATAGCGGCAGGCTCATTGGGCGGACCTCTGTAATGTGGTAACCAACCCGCGGATATCAGCGTGATCCACCGTCGAGACTTACTGCTACGTCGCCCTCAGGAAATTGGGGAACAACATGCAACTGTGAAACTGAATCAAACCAATCCCGATTGACACGGGGAGTCATATCAGCATTACTGCCATAGCCGCACGGTGTGGACAGGGCCACACCCGGTGATTTCCCGCACGGAGGCCAGCATGGAACACGATAGCACGATGTACGTCGGTCTGGATGTTCACAAGGAGTCGATCACGATCGCCTACGCGATCGGCATGGTTGACGTAGAACTACTGGGCAAGATTGGTACCGCGAAGGGCGATATCGATCGCCTATGCAGGCGGCTGCAGTCGAAAGGGCGACGCGTGCATATCGTCTACGAAGCGGGTCCGTGCGGTTACGGGCTTTACAGGCAACTGGTAGAAAAAGGGTTCGACTGCATGGTCTGTGYGCCGTCGCTGATTCCGAGGAAGCCTGGTGAGCGTGTCAAGACAGATCGACGCGATGCCATCAAGCTGGTACGCGCGTTACGTGCAGGTGACCTGTCGGCAGTGTACGTGCCCGGTGTCGAAGACGAGGCGTTCAGGGATCTGGCCCGTGCGTGGGCCGCCGCTAAAGACGACCTGAAGCAGGCACGGCAGCGGCTAAAATCGTTCCTGCTGCTGCACGGTGTGCGCTATACCGGCAGCGCCAACTGGGGGCCGGCTCATCGACGCTGGCTGAGCACCCACTCATTCGCCAACGAGTGGCAGCAACTCGCGTTTGAAGAACATCGGCGCGCGATCGAAGATCGGCTGGCGCAATGCAACCGTCTCGAGGCAGCTTTGCGTGAGGCCGTAGTCAACTGGCGCTTCTATCCGGCCGTACTAGGCCTGCAGGCCATGCGTGGCGTGCAGTTCACCACCGCAGTGGGCATGCTCGCCGAGGTGGGCGATCTCTCGCGCTTCGACCATCCACGTCAGTTGATGGCCTGGCTCGGCGTGACGCCTTCCGAACACTCCTCAGGTGACAAACGGCGCCAGGGCAGCATCACCAAGACAGGCAACAGCTATGCACGAAAGCTGCTCATCGAGGCCGCCTGGAGTTACCGCCACATCGCACGGATCAGTCGGACGATCCAGTGCCGTCACGACGGCATCCCGAAGGCCATCATTGACCGCGCCTGGGATGCACAGGTTCGACTGTGCCAGCGATATCGCAAGCTGGCTGCGCGCGGCAAGAACGCGAACATCGCGGTGGTCGCCGTTGCCCGCGAGCTGGCGGGGTTCATCTGGGACATCGCCCAGCTCGCCATGTCGCTCTCTATACCGCGAGAGGCGCCAGCAATGTAAAACAGCACTACGTCAACCACAGCCCTACAACCACAGGAGGAGTTTCCTGAAGGCGGCGTAGCCCGGTACCGGAGTAACCCGCGTACGTACTTCGTGACGGCAGAGTACAGGCCGATTCGCGCGGTAAGAAAGCGGCAGGCTCACGAGACGGACATCTGTAATGCGGTAGCCAACCCGCGGATATCAGTGTGATCCACCGTCGAGAATTACTGCTACGCCGCCCTCAGGAAATTCAAAGTCAATGTAGAACTGAAAACCGATCGCAGTTGACAGGGAAAGTCATATCAGGCACGTGGATGGCACGCCGCTATACCGGATGGAAGACGCGCTGGCCCGTGCGTGCATTCCGGCGGGCCGCGGCACGCTGGCGAACTGGATCATCAGGCCTGCCGAACTGCACTACAGCCGGTTGTACGAGGCGATGCGCCAGACGCTGCTGTCGCAGCCGCTGATCCACGGCGACGAGACGACGGTGCAAGTGCTCAAGGAAGAAGGCAAGACCGCGCAGAGCAAGAGTTACATGTGGCTCTACAGAAGCGCACAGGACTGCGAACAGCCGGTGGTGCTGTTCGACTACCAGCCGGGGCGTGGTCAGCAATATCCGCAGGCGTTTCTCGCCGGCTACGAAGGCATGCTGATGACCGACGGCTACAGCGCCTGGCGCACGCTCAAAGGCGTCACGCACTTCGGGTGTCTTGCCCATTCGCGACGACTGTTCGTCGACGCGCACAAGGGCCAGAAGAAGCCCGGCGGTCGCGCACAGCAAGCGCTCGAGTACTTCAAGGCGCTGTATCAGGTCGAGACACTTGCTCGCAGAGAACTGCCAGAGGGCGAGACACGGGCCGGCTACACCTACCGGCTGCGGCAGGAACACAGCGTACCGCTGCTGGAGGCGCTCAGGAAATGGCTGGACGAACTGGCACCGCAGGTTCTGCCCGAAAGCCTGCTGGGCAAGGCGATCAGCTACACGCGCAATCAGTGGGAATACCTCAGCCGCTATGTTATCGACGGGCGTGCGCCCCTCGATAACAACGTGATAGAGCGAGACGTGAGACCCTTTGCAACCGCGAGAAAGGCATGGCTCTTTGCAGACACGGTTGCCGGTGCGAAGGCGAGTGCGATGATCTACAGCCTGATGCTCACGTGCCGCGCCTGCAACGTCGAGCCGTACGCGTATCTACGTCACGTTCTCACCGAGCTGCCGCAGCGTGCGGCGGACGCCGACATCAGCGACCTGCTGCCGTTCAACTACGCCAGACAGCAGAGCGCAATGACGAACCCCGGTTGATGACATGACAGGGCGCCGGCACTGCCCCGGCGCGCGATTCCTGGTACCTCCATCGGACATTGCCGATCCTGCTCGAGGGTCGCAATACGGCCGAGCCCGCCTGTTCGCCGAGAACGACTCTCAATACAGTGTGCTCAATTGCGCGGTTACTGTTCACTGATGCACCGGCACAAAGTGTTCTGGCCGACGAGCTCGACGTGGACTGGAAAAACGTGCGGTCAATGCTGGCCCCGGCCGGCGATGCTTACCGCGATCCGGGCTTCGGTATTCAGATGACAGGCGGCTCTACCGCGCTGATGCATTCGTTTACGCAGTATCGCGAGCTCGGCGCGCGCGCTCGGGCGATGCTCGTGACTGCGGCGGCCAAACAATGGAATGTGGACCCCGCCAGCTGCGCCGCCGTGGAGGGGGTGGTCACATCGGGTACGCATCGCGCCACCTATGGTGAGCTCGCCAATGCGGCCATGAGTCTGCCGGTGCCGACGACCGTGGTATTGAAGGACCCGTCGCAGTTCCGCCTCATCGGCAAGCCAATGCCGCGCCTAGATGCCGCCTCGAAGCTGCGAGGCGACCCCGTGTTCGGCATCGATACCCGGCTCAAGGACATGGTTGTGGCCGTGGTCGCGCACCCGCCCCGCTTTGGTGGCAAGGTGAAGTCGTTCAACGCGGAAAAGGCGCGCGTGATCAAGGGCGTTGTCGACGTCATGCAGGTGCCCGCGGATCGCGGCGGCTCCGGCGTGGCGGTGGTCGCCAACGGATACTGGGCGGCCAAGCAGGGGCGTGACGTGCTGCAGATCGAATGGGAGGACACGGGCTCGAAGGTCAGCACGCAGGCGCTTTACGAGGAATACAGCAAGCTTGCGATGCAACCGGGCAAGATGGCGGTCCCGCTGGAGAGTGGCGACGTGCAGGCGGTCCTCGCGGGCGCTGCGCGCGTGATCGATGCCGAATATCGGCTGCCGTATCTCGCGCACGCGCCGATGGAACCGCTCAACTGTACCATGCAGGCCGAGATTAGCGGCAATATGGCGACCAGCGTCACGGTCTGGGTTGGCTCGCAATTTCAGACTGTCGATCAGGCGGCGATCGCCCAAACGTTGTCGCTGCCGGTCGAGACGGTGACGCTGAATACGATGATGGCCGGGGGTGGCTTCGGCCGGCGTGCCGTGCCGACGTCGGACTACCTGGTCGAATCGGCAGGCGTACTTCGCGAGTGGATTGCCAGAGGCCATGCCGAACCGCTCAAGGTCATGTGGAGTCGCGAAGACGATATCAAGGGCGGCTACTATCGCCCGCTACATGTCCACCGCGCGCGCATCGGCTTCGACGAAAAGGGGCAGGTCGTAGG
>NZ_JBFTLX010000034.1:0-67225 GCF_056396665.1 Cupriavidus sp. 05T313
ATTCTACATTCGTTGTTGCAACGCATCACGCGAAAAAACCGACTGCCATGTTGCCAATGCCCCGCTTCCGTGTGGTTCCCCCTATGCAGGGAAGCACCGGAGTTAGGTATCAGACCCATCGAGGCGTCTTCCAATGCGCCGAACCTTCTGGTCTAGCGGGCTTTGTGACCGAAAGCACCATCCGGATCGACGTACACATTTGTTTTTTTCCTGCTCACCAAATCGTTCTGCCCGGACAGGCCGGCCTGTTCCCGTAGCGGCGCAGGCTCCGGCTTGCCCAACCTGGCATCCGGCTTGATGTCCTCGGCGCCTTGCGCCCACGCGTCCAGCATGCGCTTGGCGATTTCCCTGAACTCCGGGTAGCGGTCGGCGTACTCGCTTACCAGCGGCACTACCTTCCGGATCGCCTGCGTCACCTGGCCCATACATGCGGCCATATCGGCGCTAGACAAGTTCAGTCTTGCGCCGCCGTACTGCGCCAGCAACTTCCCGGATGCCCAGGTCCGCTTGCCAGCCAGCGGCAAACCTGGAATATCCGCCCGATACTCCGGGTAGGCGGTCACCGTGACAATGTCATACACCGGCGCCAGCCTGACGTCATCGATGCTGGTGTACACCACAGCGAAGTTCTTCAGGTGTGCATCGGCATTGCGCAATGCGTAGTTCAAAAGCAACAACGTAAACAGGCGCCGCGCACTTTCCTTCCGATGCGGGGCGCTGACGTAAATCGCCAACAGCTTTGCCAGATCCTCAAGACTGCCCTTGTATTTATTGACAGGGTCCAGTCCTCTCAGCGCACAAAAATCCTCAACTGCAAGCCGGCTGCCGTCCGCCAGGCGATCGAAACGGCGGATTGCCAGCACCTGCCCGTCGTCAGAAAGTTCTGTTTCCGGCACTTCCAGGCCCGCCAGCCGCGCCACTTCGAGGCACAGGAACTCGTTCACGGACAGGCCGGGCAAATCCACCGGACCCGTCTTCAGGATGAACTCGTCGGTCCAGACCGTGGCTTTGTCCTCGGGCCTGGCAAGCACCTTGGGCATGACGCCCGATACACCTTCGGCAATGCCCGCTTCCAGATGGCGCAGCAGGTTGTCCCGCGATCCAGTCGATGCGAGCAGGCTCGCCATGTCCAGGTTCGAGGCAGCCAACGTCGGCGGCGCCCCGTGAGGCACCACCCGGACCCTGCCGATCCCGTTCGCGCCGGTCAGCGCCAGCAGGCCCAGGTCGCTCACGTCGGCATGGGCCCCAAGCTTGCGCCGGATCAGGTCCTTCTTGTACCCCTCGGGCAAGTTCATCTGAAAAAACGGCAGCAGCCCGGCTGCCCATTTATACGACTCTGCCCGAACTGGCAGCAGAAGCGACACGAAGTCGTGCGCCGGCACATCTGGCAGGTAGGTGAATACGCTCGCGCGCGCTTCTTCGGCCAGCGTGCCGACGGGCGTTGCATTCACATAGACGTCCAGCATCTGTGCGCCGTTCACTTCGAACCCTCGTCGTGGGCCTTTTCCGGTGCCTTGTCGCCGGACTGGGACGCGTCAAGGTCCGCGGCTGGCTGCGGCCGGCGGTGAAAGTGCCGGACACGCCGGCGCGCTTCCTCGGAGGTGGCATCGACTTCCTCCGTCTCTGCCAGCACGTCGTCCAGCGTCCTTCGGTGGCCGGCAGGCCTTGCGAGCAGCTCAAGCCCGACGGCCTCGAACAAACTCAACAACTTCACCGCGCCCATCTCCGGCAATCCGCCCGTCTCAAACCGGCTGATCCGGGCCCGCGGCACCCCGCTGTACTCGGCGACTTCCTGTTGGGTCTTGTTCGCAAGGATCCTGGCACGCTTAAAGGCCTCTCCCAGCTCAGCAAGATTCATGTGCTACCTGTATAACATTATGCTCAAATAAACGTCTAACGTACTGTATACGAAACAACAGCACCAGTCAAGATAACGTGCCATAAACGAAACACTAAGCGGTTAATTCTTCGTAGTGTTTGATATAGAGAACATTATGAGCGCAGCAAGCCGATTAGCCCGAGGTTAGACTGCATGCTGCGAACGATCCGCCTCTCATCCCAGCCAGACATGCACCTAATCGACATTGGCGTAAACTTTCATTCCTCCCAGATTGCCCCGCACACAGACGCCATCCTTGCGCGCGCCGTGGCGGCCGGGGTGGTGGCCATACTCGCGACGGGCACATCGCTGGACGCGAGCAGGAAGGCTAGTGACCTGGCCAGGCTGCATCCCCGCCTCCTATTCGCAACGGCGGGCACGCACCCTCACACGGCCAGGGATTGGTCGCCATCGGTCCGGCAATCGCTTGAGTCCCTCTGGGAACGCCCCGAGGTGGTGGCGATCGGGGAGTGCGGGCTGGACTACAACCGAAATTTCTCGACGCCTGCCGACCAGCGCAGGGCCTTCGCGGACCAGCTCGAAGCGGCTGTCCTCTGGAAGAAGCCCCTGTTTCTCCATTGCCGCGACGCCTTCGAGGACTTCTACGCGATGGTGGAACCCGCGGTCCGTGCCGGCGCCCACGGTGTGGTGCACTGCTTTACCGGCGCTGCCGACGAGGCGGCCGCTTTCGTCGAACTGGGCCTGGACATCGGTATCACGGGCTGGGTAACGGATCTCAAGCGAGGCCAGGCGCTGCGCGAGGCCGTGCAAGCCATACCGCTCGACCGCCTGCACCTGGAGACCGATGCGCCCTACCTCGGCCCGAAGAACCACAAGAACCGGCGGCCTTACAACGAGCCCGCCAACCTGCCCTGGATTGCGCAGGCAGTCGCCGAACTGAAAGCGTTGACGGTGGCCGAGGTTGCCAGCCAGTGCACCCGCAATAGCCGCCGCCTGTTCGGCATCCCGGCCTGAGGTGCGCCCTGCCCGCTCGTGACAAGCGGTGATTGTGAACAAATGTGCCTACAATCGGAACCCGACTAAGCCGCCGGGGGTCGAACCAGGCTTCGCCCGGAGCCGCTGGACCTCATTTGCTTGTGTTGCCCGCCGGCTCCGGACAGACCCGTAAATAACAATCAAGAAAGGCCCGCCCATGGTGACCGAAACCGGCCCAAACCTGATCCTGCGCCCGCTGGAGCGCAGCCACCTGCATTTCGTACACAGCCTGAACAACGACGCGAAGATCATGCGTTACTGGTTCGAGGAACCCTACGAAACCTTCGCCGAGCTGACTCAGCTCTATGACCGCCATGTGCACGACCAGCGCGAGCGCCGCTTCGTCTGCGAGAACCTGGATGGCGAAGCCGTTGGCCTGGTCGAGTTGATGGAGTTGAACCATATCCACCGGCGCGGCGAGTTCCAGATCATCGTGGCGCCAGCCAGCCAGGGCCGCGGCTACGCCGGCACGGCCACCCGGCTCGCCATGGACTACGCCTTCATGGTGCTGAACCTGCACAAGCTTTTCCTGATCGTGGACGTGCAGAACGCCAAGGCGATCCATATCTACGAGAAATGCGGCTTCCAGCGCGAGGGCGAACTGCTGGAAGAGTTCTTCAGCTATGGCGCCTATCACAATGCATTGCGCATGTGCGCCTTCCAGCGCGACTACCTCGCCGCGCGCAACGCCCGGCTCTGAGCGCCCCGCCCAGGCCCGAAATCAGCCCGCCAGCTCCCCGACCGCCTTCCACGCCTGGTCGATGGCGGCTGTCAGCGAAGGGCTGCCCGCGCTATCGCTGTTAGCGATCACCACATTGCCCGCGCTGGCGCGCGAGTGATCCAGCACGGCCTGCGCTGCCGCCTCCTCCTCGAACAGGCTGTTGGGCATATAGCTGTAGCCGTGCGCCCAGCGGTTGACGGTGATGCCGCGAATCACATCCTTGCCGGCGAAGCCGCCGGGCGCCAGCATGCGGTCTAGCTGGCTGCGGATACCCTTCTCCAGTTCGCCGAACGGCGTACCAAGCAGGAAAGCCCGCCCGGCGCGGAAGCGTTCGCGCGCCTGCATCCCGCTGTCCGGCACGGTGGGCACATAGAGCATGTGCAGCACCACCGGGTCCGCCGGGCGCGCGCCGGCCGGCTTCTCCAGCCACAGGTCGGTGTAGGCCATGGCCGGCGCATGGATGCGGCTGGTCTTGAGCGCCTCGAAGGCGCGCCAGTTGTCCAGCGCCACCTTGGTGTAGACCACCGGGGCCTTCACGTCGGAGCGCAGGGCCTGCTTTTGGGGCGCCGGCAGGCCGGGCATGATGAACGGGATCATCATGTTGTAGCCGGCCAGCACCACGTGCGCGGCTTCGACCCGGTGCAGGTTGCCGCTCCAGCCATAGGTCACGCGCGTGATGCGCTGGTCCGGCTCGATGGCGATGGCCGTGCTGTTCAGGCGTACCCGTACCTTGGAATCGTCGGTATCGAGCCGGCTGTAGTCGAAACCGGCCGCGCCGATGTCATCGGGGCTGCCGGACTTCGTCACGCCCGGGATCATGTTCCGCACCAGCAGCCGCGCCAGCGTGGCATTGCCATCGGCAAACCAGAGCTTCGATGCGGGCGACTTGCCAAGGCGTGGATTGAGGCTGGGCGGCGGCATGTTCTTGCCGCCCGGCAAGCCGATGGCCAGCGCGTCGAACAGCGATACGCCGTCGGCGTCCAGGGCATAGGCATCGTTGCTGCGGCTGCGGAAAAAGCGCTGGCCGTCGAGACCCACGCCGGCCTTCTCGCGCRGGAAGGCCGCGTAACTGGTGCGCTTCAGGTAAGCCAGCCGCTCGCCCTCGCCCATGCCCGCCAGGTAATCCGTGCCGCCATCGGCCAGGCGCGCCAACGCGTCGCGGTCCTGCTGCGGCAGCGGCGTCTTGTCCAGGAAGGCTTTGAACGCCGCGGCACTGGCCGGCTGCGCCCCGGTATTGCGGGCATCGATCTGGCTGGCAAACGGATCGCCGGCAAGCAACTGGTCACGGCCAAAGTGTTCCGCGTCGAAGAAGACCGAGCGGCCCATGCCCAGCTCGCGATACAGGTCGCGTTCGGCGGCCTGATGGCGCTTGGGATCCACGCCGAGCCCGGCCAGCAGCGTGGCTACCGCGCGGCTGTCGAGCGCGGTCGGCGGCATCTCGGCGCTGCCGCCGTACGTCACCAGTTTCTGTCCGCGTACCGTGAACTCGTTGCGCTTGGCATGGCCACCGAAATCGTCGTGGTTGTCGAGGATCAGGATGCGTTTGCCGGCGCCGAAGCGGCGCTGGTAGAACCACGCCGCCGCCAGCCCGCTGAGGCCACCGCCCACCACCACCAGGTCGAAGACTTCGCGCGCCATCACGGCAGGGTATTTGGCGCCTTCGCGGGCCAGGCTGTGCGCAAGCGTGTAGGTGCCCGCATGGTTGCCGCGCAGCCCGGTCAGCGCCGGGGGATAGCCGGCGCTGCGTTCAGCGGCCTGCAAGAGCTGGGACGGCGCCAGCCCCGCGGCGATGGTGAGTGCGGCGCCGTTGAGAAAGTCTCTGCGCGTGATGGTCATGGCAATATCGTTCGCTTGGTTTGGGTGGCGCGGGCTCAACGGCGCTCAGCGGTGTCGCGCTGACGGCCCAGTTCGGCGCGGCGCGCGGCTACCGCCCCTTCCGCTACAGGGCTGGCGCGATTGCCCCAGCCGGTGCGGATAAAGGTCAGCACGTTCGCCAGCTCCTGGTTGTCCAGCGTCCAGCCATAGCCGGGCATGTGGTAMTCGGTGGCCGCCGTGCCCACGTGCGCGGTCACGGCGCCGTCGAGCAGCAGGTTGGCCAGCGAGGACGGATCAGGATCCACCACGGTCGGATTGCCCGCCAATGGCGGGAAGACGCGGGCAAAGCCCTTGCCGTTGGCGCCATGGCAAGGCATGCAGAATTCGGCGTACTGGCGCGCGCCGGTGGCGTCGAAGCGGCCCTGCGCGAGCATGTCGGCGGTGCCGGCATCATAGACGTAGGGTGTCTCGTCGCTGCGCGTGCCGGGCACCGACTTGAGATACACGGCAACGGCATCCAGATCCGGGCGGCTCATGAACTGCGTGGACGATGCGATCACCTCGGACATCGGCCCGAACGAAGTCGCATGCGCATTGCGCCCGGTGTGCAGATATTCGGCAATGTCTTCGCGCGACCAGCTGCCCAGCCCCGTACGCGGGTCGCCCCGCAGGTTGGTGGAAGCCCAGCCTTCCACGCTGGCGCCGGCCAGGAAATGCCGGCTGCGTTCATCCAGCCCCTTCTCGGCCATCAGCGCGCCGCGCGGCGTATGGCAGGCGCCGCAGTGGGCCACCGCTTGTACCAGGTAGGCGCCGCGATTCCACGCTGCACTCTGGCTGGCATCGTTGCGCACCGGCCCGGTTTCGAGGAACAGCCAGTTCCAGACGCGCAGCAGCCAGCGCATGCCGAACGGCCAGCGCATCTCGGGTTCGGCGGTTTCCTGCCGCACGGCTTTTACTTCGGTGCGCAAGTAGGCATAGAGCGCCTGCACGTCCGGTTCGGCGAGGCGGGCATACGACGGGTAAGGCATGGCGGGATAAAGCCGCTTGCCGTGTTTCGCCACGCCCTCACGCAGCGCGCGGTCGAACTCCTCGAACGTGTAGGCGCCGATGCCGCTCTCGGCATCCGGCGTAATGTTGGTGGAATAGACGGTGCCCACGCCGGTCTTCAACGGCAATCCGCCGGCAAAGGGCGCGCCACCGGGGCTGGTGTGGCAGGCGGCGCAGTTGGCCACCTTGGCCAGGTAGCGGCCACGCTCGATCTGCGCCGCGCCGGGGGCGTCCGCCGCAGCCGCGAGGCATGGCGCCAGCAGCAAGGCGGCGAAGGCGGCGGCAGCGCTGCGCAAGTGCCTGCGCGCAAGGGCGGAAATGGTGCCGGCGACGGCGGCGGTAGCGGAGAACCGCCTTGTGGCAAGGCTCATGGGGGATCAGCGGYACCGGCCGCACCGCCTGCAGGTCGCGCATATGTTCCTGGCCCTTGCGCAGGCCAAAAAATCCCCACAACACCGTAATCACCAATCTCAAGGGGTTCATTTCCGTCTTCCTTGCATGCTTGCCACACATCGCATGACCGTACGTCCGGGGGGCGGCCGACCGTGCAACGGCATGGCTTTTACTAGTTACGGCGCATTATGGCCGTGGCTGGCAAGTAATAACAGAATCAGATCTGCGATAATTTTGCGTATCAGTTTGACGATCAGGCATTTGTAGACCCCTGCCCCCCTGCCCCATGAAGCGCTACGAAGAGCTGGCGGAAACGCTGGCCAAGGACATCCGCAGCGGCAACCTGCCGCCCGGCACCAAGATGCCGTCGATCCGCAAGACGGTGGCGCAGTATGGCGTGAGCCCTTCCACCGCGTTCCAGGCGTACTACCGGCTGGAGGAACGCGGGCTGGTACGGGCGCGCGAGCGCTCCGGCTACTACGTGACGGGACCGGTGGGGCGGCCGCTGCCGCAGCCGGCGGTGCGCCGCTCGCACCAGGTCTCGACCGACGTCGATATCTCCAAGCTGGTGTTCTCCGTGCTCGATGCCGCGCGCGATCCTCAGCTTGTCCAGCTCGGCTCGGCCTTCCCTTCGCCCGAGCTGTTTCCCTGGGAGCGTCTGGGCAAGTCGCTGGCCCGCGCCGGGCGCGAACTCGATCCCTGGTATTCCGTGAACGACATGCCGGCCGGGCATCTGGCCCTGCGCCAGCAGATCGGCTTGCGCTACCTTGGCGCGGGAGCCCCGCAACCCACCGAGGAAATCGTCGTCACCAACGGTGCGCTCGAAGCGCTCAACCTGTGCCTGATGGCCGTGACCCAGCCTGGCGACGTGGTGGCCATCGAGTCGCCCGGTTTCTATGCTGCCCTGCAGGCGCTGGAGCGGCTACGTTTGCGGGCCGTGGAGATCCCGGTGGATCCGCGCGAAGGCATCGACCTGGACGCGCTGGATGCCGCCCTGAAGCGCCACCCGATCAAGGCTTGCTGGTTCATGACGCAGTTCCAGAACCCGCTCGGCGCCAGCATGTCCGAGGGCAGGAAGCAGCGGCTGGTGGCTTTGCTGGCTCGCCACCGCGTACCGCTGATCGAGGACGATGTGTACGGCGAGCTGTACTTCGGCAACCGCTGCCCGCTGCCCGCCAAGGCCTTCGACCAGGAGGGCCTGGTCATGCATTGCAGTTCGTTTTCCAAGACACTGGCGCCGGGCTTCCGGGTGGGCTGGGTGGCGCCCGGGCGGTTCGGCGAAGCGATCCAGCGGCTGCGGCTGATGACCACGCTGTCGGCAGGCGTGCCGACGCAGGTGGCTCTGGCGGAATACCTGCAGAACGGCGGCTACGACAAGCACCTGAGGCGCCTGCGCCATCTGCTGGAGATGCAGCAGGGCCAACTGATCGCCGCCATTGGCCGGCATTTCCCCGAATCGGTACGCGTCTCCCAGCCCGCGGGCGGGTATTTCCTGTGGGTGGAGTTTGCCGAAGGCTTCGATGCGCTGGCCCTGCACCGCGCCGCGCTCGAGCATGGCATTGGCATTGCGCCGGGCCCGATCTTCTCGGCACGGCAAGGCTATCGCAATTGCATCCGCCTGAACTACGGCCACCTTTGGAGCGACGCCGTGGAAGCGGCCGTGGCCAGACTGGGCGAGCTGGCGAAGGCGCAATCATGAGCAGGCAGGGGCCCACCCGCTCAAGCGGCTGTCCCGCCCCGGCCATGCCTGCCCAGGTACCATTCCCCAAGTTCGAATCCCGCCTGCACAAGGAGCGCAAGCACCGCGGACGGGATGGCGCCCGCCATCAGCAGGACGTGATCATTCAGCGCGAGCCCGGTCGCGATGCGTTCCCCGTAGCCGCCGGCGCCGACGAAGGCGGCTATGGTGGCCGTGCCCACGCTGATGATGGCTGCTGTCTTGATACCGGCCAGCAGCACCGGCATCGATAGCGGGAGCTCTACGTAGCGCAGCACCTGGCCAGGCCTGAAACCCAGGGCGCGCGCGGCCTCGCACATCCCCCCTGGGCACTTGCTGCAGCCCCGTCAGCGTATTGCGCACGATCGGCAGCAGCGCATAGAGGAACAGCGCCACCATGGCGGGCCATACCCCAATGCGCCCCAGCAGCGGAATCAGCAGGGCCAGCAAGGCCAGCGAGGGCACCGTCTGCAGCACGCTCACCGCCGCCATCAAGGCCTGGCCCAGCCGGGGACGGCGTGCGGCCACGATGGCCAGCGGCACACCCAGCACGGTGGCGGCGCCCACGGCGCCAAGCACCAGGGCCAGGTGCCGCCTGGTCAGGCGCAAGGTATCGCGGCCGAACAAGGTGGCTGCGAGTCCGGCGCGGGCGTCTGGCCGGGCTCCCGCTTCGGCGGAAGTCGCCGCGGCGCCGCCATTCGCCAGGAAGGCGTGCGCTACCGTGGCGAAGGATTGCCCGTCCAGTTCAGCCGCCGCGTTCATCGCGATCATGTCTTGCGCGTGTATCTTTCCCTCCAGGCGATTCAAGGCCTGCCAGGCCGCCGGAAAGCGCTGTGGCAGGTCGCGCCGGTACAGCACCACGGCGTCGTAGCGCGGGAAGTAGTGCCGGTCGTCGGTCAGCACGCGCAGCCCGTACTTGCGAATCTTGGCGTCGGTCGAGTAGATGTCGATGGCATCGACCTGCCCGTTGGCCAGGGCTTCGTAGGCAATGCCGTGATCCAGCCCCATGGGGCGCTGGCGCAGGCCATAGCGTTGCGCCAGCCCGGGCCAGCCATCCGCCCGGCCGAGAAATTCATGCGACAACCCCAGGCGCAGTTGCGGCTGCGCGGCCAGGTCTTCCAGCRCCGCCAGGCCAAGCTGGCTCGCCTTGGCCTCGCTCACCGCCAGTGCGTAAGTGTTCTCGAACCCGAGTGGAATGCCAGCCGCCAGGTCAAACGGCGCCAGCGCCCGGTTGATCTGTTCCAGGCTCGCGCCTGGGGGCAGCTTGAGGATTTCGCTGGAAACGGTGCCGGTGTAATCCGGATACAGGTCGATGCTACCGGCCTTGAGGGCTTCGAACACGATGGCCGTGTTGCCAAGGCCGGGCGTGTGTTGGGCACTGACCTGGACCGCAGCCGTCTGGGTAAGGATTTCCCCGAGGATATAGGACTCGGTAAAGCGCTTTGAGCCAACCCGGAGCGTGTCGGCGTACACCGTGGCAGCCGCGGCGAGCAGCGCTAGCCCGACCAGCACATGGCCGAGCACCGCCATGGTTCCCGGAAGCCCGAACCGATCGCCATGCGTGGCGCCCCGCGTGCAGCTTTGAAGGGGATTCAAATGATGCGCTCTCCTGTTGCATCGCCAGGCAGGCCCCGTGGCCTCCCGTGCCGACATGGTTCCCATCATACGTGCCTGGCGCGGCGCAGGGCACACTCCCCGGTTCCGCACCGATTGCCGGCATCGACACCCGTCCCGCCGTGCCGGGGCGACGGCGCGCCAGCCGCTCCTCTTCCCCCATGCAACCGCATGAGCACATATGAAAATAGTATTTGCAATCCGAATGCTGGCGGGGCGAGAATCCAGAAAACACATACATAGCATCAACGACATCTCGCCCCCATGGAAATCCGGCAACTGGAAGCCTTCGCGGCAGTCATGACCAGCGGCAGCGTCACCGCCGCGGGGCGCTTGCTGGGCCGTTCCCAGCCGGCGATCACACGCCTGATCCAGGAACTGGAGAGCGAGATCGGCTTTGCGCTGTTCGCCCGCAGCGGGCCGCGCGTCAGCCCCACCGAGCGGGGCTTCCTGCTGTACGAGGAGGTGGAGCACGCGCTGGTCGGCTTGCAGCAGATCCGGGCCCGTGCCGCTGAAATCGCCCGCGAGGAAAACCGCTCGCTGCAGATCGCCGCCACGCCGGCCCTGGCGGCGGGCCTGTTGCCCCTGGCGCTGGCCGGCAACCGGCCGGACCATGCCACCGCGGGCACCGGCACCGTCAGCCACATCCATATCAACAGCGCCTCCCCGGAAAAAGTCGTGCACTCGGTGCTGACCGGCGCGGCCGAGATCGGCCTGACCAGCCTGCCCCTGGAGCATCGCGGCGTCACCGTGCACTGGATCGGGCAGGCTGCCTGCGTGGCTGCGGTACGCGCCGACGATCCGCTGGCGGCGCTCGCCACCATCCCGCTCTCGGCCTGCAGCGGGCGGCGCATCGTCACCATGCAGAACCCCTACCGGCTACGCCGCCGCCTGGACGAGGCGTTTGCCCGTGCCGGGGTGGAGCCGGCCGCGCTGATCGACACCAATTCCTCGCTCAATGCGCTCACCGCCGTACGTGCCGGACTGGGGATCGCCGTGCTGGAGCCGGTGACAGCGCGCGGCGTGCCGCTGGCGGATATCGTGGTACGCCCGATTGATGCCGATATTCCTTTCTACTTTGGCGTGATCACCCCCCAGACCAGGCCCGCCAGCGCCGCCGTGCTGGCGCTGATCAACACGCTGGCCACCGCGGCACGCCACTTGCTGCCCGATTTCACCCAGCGCGGCCCGGAACAGCACGGCGCGCTGCTGCAAGCGCTTTATGGCGACGCCGCGGCCACCGAGGCCGCCAACGGCGCCTCCCACGACACCGAACACATCGACCTATGAACTTGCCTGCCGAAGCCATCCCGGCCATATCCGCTGCCACCGCCGCCACCGCCGCAGAAGGCCTCGCCGCGCTGGAAGCGCGCTTGCGTCAGGACCTGTCCTGGCTGGAACTGCCCGCCAGGAACTGGACCGTTGCGCGCGCGCACGATGGCGAGCCGGTGCTGGATGTTGCGGTGATCGGCGGCGGCATGGCCGGCATGGCGGCAGCGGCTACGCTCAAGCACCTGGGCATCAACGCACGGATATTCGACCGCTCCCCGGCCGGCTTCGAGGGTCCCTGGGCCACCACGGCGCGCATGGAGACGCTGCGCTCGCCGAAGCAACTGACCGGCCCGGCGCTGGGCCTGCCCGCCCTGACTTTCCGCGCCTGGTTCGAGGCCCAGTTCGGTACCGCCGCCTGGGACGCGCTGGACAAGATCCCGCGCCTGCAGTGGATGGATTACCTGCGCTGGTATCGCCAGGTGCTGGAACTGGACGTGCGCAACGACCACGTGGTCGAGCGGGTGCTGCCGCGCCCCGATGGCCTGGTGGCGCTGGAAATCCGCTCGCCCGCCGGCGCGCAGACCGTGCTGGCGCGCCGCGTGGTGCTGGCCACCGGCCGCGACGGCCTGGGCGGCGCGCATGTGCCGCCCTTTGTCCAGACCTTGCCGCGCGAGCGCTGGGTGCATTCGAGCGATGTGTTCGACTACGGCACCCTGCGCGGCAAGCGCGTGGGCGTGGTCGGCGCCGGCGCCTCCGCCATGGACAGCGCCGCTACCGCGCTGGAAGCGGGCGCCGCCAGCGTCGACCTGCTGATCCGCCGCGCCGATATCCCGCGCATCAACAAGGGCAAGGGCGCGGGCAACCCCGGCCTCACCCACGGCCACCCCGGCCTGCCGGACGACTGGAAATGGCGCATCCGCCATTACATCAACGAGCAGCAGGTGCCGCCGCCGCGCGGCAGCACGCTGCGGGTGTCGCGGCATGAGAACGCGCGCTTCAACCTGGGCTGCCCGATCGAGCGCATCGAGCAGTCCGGCGACGCGCTGCTGGCGCATACGCCAAAGGGCGCCTTCGAGCTGGATTTCCTGATTGTCTCGACCGGTTTCCGCATCGCGCTGGAAACGCGCGAGGAATTCGCCGCGTTTGCCGGCCAGATCCGCTACTGGCGCGACCGCTACGCACCGCGGGAGGGGCAGGAAGACCAGGAGCTGTCGGACTCTCCGGACCTTGGCCCGGCCTTCGAATTCCTCGAGAAAGTGCCGGGCGCGTGCCCGGGCCTGTCGCGCATCCACTGCTTCTGCTATCCGGCAGCGTTGTCGCACGGCACGGTCTCGGGCGACATTCCCGCCATCAGCGACGGCGCCAGGCGCCTGGGCCAGGGCATCGCAGCCCTGCTCTACCAGGAGGACGTGGCGCTGCACTACGCCAATATGGAAGCCTTCGCCGAACCTGAGGTCTTCGGGGACGAGTGGGTGCCGGCCGGCCCGCCGCCGGCGATTCCTTCCGACGCGGCGAACGCATCATGAGCCGCTGGCCGCTCCGATGGCTGGCGCGCCGGCTGGCGCAGTCGCTGCTGGTCGTGCTGGCGATGACGGTGATCGTGTTCGCCGGGCTGCACGCGATCGGCAACCCCGTCGACATCCTGATCGGACAGGACGTGGACCAGGTCGAGCGCGCGCGCATCATTGCGCGGCTGGGGCTGGACCAGCCGCTCTGGCGCCAGTACCTGGCCTTCCTGCACGGCGCCCTGCGCGGCGACCTGGGCAACAGCCTGGTCTATAACGTACCGGCCATCCAGCTCATCCTGCAGCGGCTGCCGGCCACGCTGGAGCTGGCGGTGGCGGCGCTGTTGCTGGCCGTGCTGGTGGGCGTGCCGCTCGGGCTGTTCGCCGGCCTGTACCCGGAGCATCCACTGTCGCGCGTGCTGATGACCGGCAGCATCGTCGGCTTTTCGCTACCTACGTTCTGGGTGGGACTGATGCTGATCATGGCCTTCAGCGTGCGGCTTGGCTGGCTGCCTTCGGGCGGACGCGGCGCCACGGCCGAATGGCTGGGCGTGCCGTGGTCGTGGCTCACCGCCGACGGCCTGCGCCACCTGATCCTGCCGGCCATCAACCTGTCGCTGTTCAAGGTCTCGCTGGTGCTGCGGCTCACGCGCGCCGGCGTGCGCGAGGTGCTGCCGCAGGACTGGGTCAAGTTCGCCCGCGCCAAGGGCCTGTCGCCGCGGCGCGTGGTCCTCGGCCATGTGCTGCGCAATACGATGATTCCGCTGGTGACGGTGCTGGGACTGGAGTTCGGCTCGACCATCGCCTTCGCGGTGGTGACCGAGAACATCTTCGCCTGGCCCGGCGCCGGCAAGCTGATCCTGGACAGCATCAACGCGCTGGACCGGCCGGTGATCGTTTCCTACCTGATCGTGGTGGTGTGCCTGTTCGTCACGCTGAACCTGATCGTGGATGTTCTGTACAAGCTGCTCGACCCGCGCGTGCGGCTGGAGGCTGCCGCATGAGCGCCATCGACAACGCCGCCTCCACGGCGCAAGCCGATCCGCGGGCGCTGCGCCGGGAATCGCCCTGGCGCCGGGTGGCGGCGGACTTCTTTTCCTCGCGTACCGCCGTATTCGGCCTGGTGCTGCTGGCGATCCTGGTGCTGGCGGCGGTCTTCGCGCCGCTGGTGACGCCGCAGAATCCCTACGACCTGATGCAGCTCGACGTCATGGACGCACGCCTCGCGCCCGGCGCCGCGAGCGGCACCGGCACCTATAGCTACTGGCTCGGCACCGACGGCCAGGGGCGCGATATCTTCTCCGGCATCCTCTACGGCCTGCGCATCAGCCTGACAGTGGGCGTGGGTTCGGCGCTGATCGCCGGGATCGCCGGCACCCTGCTCGGCTTGCTGGCCGCCTATGCCGGCGGCCGCGTCGACAGCGTGATCATGCGCACGGTGGACCTGCTGCTGTCCKTCCCGTCGATCCTGGTGGCGATGATGATCCTGGCCTTCCTGGGCAAGGGCGTGCTCAATGTGGTGCTGACCCTGGTGATCCTGGAGTGGGCCTACTATGCGCGCGCCGCGCGCGGCCAGGCGCTGGTGGAGAGCCGGCGCGAATACGTGGAAGCGGCGCGCGGCCAGGGCATCTCCAACTGGCGCATCGTGGTCGGCCATATCCTGCCGAACTGCCTGCCGCCGCTGATCGTGATCGGCTCGCTGCAGGTGGCCCGCGCCATCACGCTGGAGGCCACGCTGTCCTTCCTGGGCCTGGGCGTGCCGGTGACGGAGCCCTCGCTTGGCCTGCTGATCGCCAACGGCTACCAGTTCATGCTGTCCGACGAATACTGGATCAGCTTTTTCCCCGGCATCGCGCTGCTGGTCACGGTGGTGGCCATCAACCTGGTGGGCGACCGCCTGCGCGACGTGCTCAACCCGAGATTGCAGAAATGACGGTGGCAAGCCGCGACAACACCGTGCCGACGCTGGAAGTCCGCCATCTGCGCACGCACTTCGAAACCCGCGCCGGCGTGCTGCCGGCGGTGGACGACGTCTCCTTCACCGTGCCGCGCGGCCGCATCCTCGGGCTGGTGGGGGAATCCGGCTCCGGCAAGTCCGTGACGGGCTTTTCCATCATGGGCCTGGTGGACGCGCCGGGGCGCATCGTCGGCGGCGAGATCCTGTTCCAGGGCCGTGAGCTCACCGGCATGCGGCCGGCCGAACTGCGCCAGCTGCAGGGCAACCGCATCGCCATGATCTTCCAGGACCCGATGATGACGCTCAACCCGGTGATGCGGGTGGACGCGCAGATGATCGAGGCGGTACGTGCCCATAGCCCCGCGAGCCACAAGCAGGCGCGCGAGCTGGCGCGCGACACGCTGGGGATGATGGGCATCCCCAGCCCGGAGGAACGCCTGCGCGCCTACCCGCACCAGCTTTCCGGCGGCATGCGCCAGCGTGTGGCGATCGCCATCGCCATGCTCCACCGGCCCGACCTGATCATTGCCGACGAGCCCACCACCGCGCTGGATGTCACCATCCAGGCGCAGATCCTGTCCGAAGTGCAGAAGCTGGCGCGCCAGCACGGTACCGCGCTGATCTGGATCACGCACGACCTGTCCGTCGTGGCTGGCCTGGCCGACGAGGTGGCGGTGATGTACGCCGGCCGCATCGTCGAGCAAGGGCCGGTCGATGCGGTGCTGGACCATCCGCTGCACCCCTACACCGCCGGCCTGATCGGCAGCTTGCCGAGCTTGAACAAGCGCGGCCAGCGGCTGCGCCAGATCCCCGGCATGACGCCCAACCTGCTGACGATGCCGCCCGGCTGCGCCTTCGCGGCGCGCTGCCAGCGTGTCTCCGAGGCCTGCCGGCAGGCACCGGCAATCACTTCGCCGGACGCATTGCGCCAGGTGCGCTGCTTCCACCCGGGCCAGCCGGCCGTCACCGCGGAGTTCGCATGAAGCCGACTGAACACGCTGCCGGCGAGCCGCCGCAATTGCCCGCCCTGGTCGAGGCCAGCAATCTCGCCAAGCGCTTTGGCGAGCAGGCATCCGGCCGCTTCGACTATCTCGGCCGCGCGCTGCGGCGGCTGGGCTGGTCGGAACCGGCACCGGTCACGCACGCCGTGGATGGCGTCGACCTGCGGATCCGCCGCGGCGAGGTGGTGGGACTGGTCGGCGAATCCGGCTGCGGCAAGTCCACGCTCGGCCGCATGGTGGCCGGCCTGCTGCAGCCATCGGCAGGCGAGATTCGCGTGGACGGACAAGCGGTCGAAGGCCTTGATGCCAGCGCCCACCGTGCATTGCGGCTCAAGATCCAGATGGTGTTCCAGGATCCCTACGCCAGCCTGAACCCGCGCTTGCGCGTGGACCGCATCGTCGGCGAGGGCGCGCGCCTGCACGGCCTGGTGGACGCGGCCGGCTTCGACGACTATGTCAGCGCGCAGCTTGAACGCGCCGGGCTGGACCCGGCCCTGCGCCAGCGCTACCCGCACCAGTTCAGCGGCGGCCAGCGCCAGCGCATCGGCATTGCCCGCGCGCTGGCCGTGCAACCGGAGCTGCTGGTGTGCGACGAGGCCGTGGCCGCGCTGGACGTTTCTATCCAGGCACAGGTGCTCAACCTGTTCATGGACCTGCGCGAGCAACTCGGCCTGACCTACCTGTTTATCAGCCACGACCTTGGCGTGGTGGAGCATGTGTCGGACCGCGTGGTCATCATGTACCTGGGCCGGGTCGTCGAGAGCGCACCCACGGAAGAGATCTTCCGCCAGGCCAGTCACCCGTACACGCAGGCGCTGCTGGCCGAAATCCCCCGGCTGGACTCGCGCCACAAGACCTTCACCGCCATCAAGGGCGAGATTCCCAGCCCGCTGGCGCCGCCGCCGGGCTGCCACTTCCATCCGCGCTGCCCGCATGCCATGGCGCGCTGCCGGACCGAGGTGCCACGCCTGCGCGGTATCGCAGTGAACCACTTCAGCGCCTGCCACCTGAACGACGGCGGCTGACACCAGCCTTGCTGCCAACGCATTTCCATTGTTCCCATCGCCCCGAGGAAATTCGCTTATGAAACGCCTGCTGTCCCTCTCGATCAGCACCACCATCGCGGCCATGCTGTGTGCCGGTGCCGCCTCCGCCCAGTCGCTGTCGATCGGCTTCGCCGATCCGCTGTCCTCGCTGGACCCGCAGCTCAACAACCACGCCGGCGACCGCTCCGTGGACCTGCACTTCTGGGACCTGCTGATCGAGAACAAGGACAACAAGCTGCAGCCGGGGCTGGCGCAATCCTGGAAGCCGCTGGACGACAAGACTTGGGAGTTCAGGCTGCGCCGCGACGTGAAGTGGCAGGACGGCAAGCCCTTCGGCGCGGAGGACGTGATCTTCTCCTACCAGCGCGCGCGCAACGTGCCGGGCAGCGTGGCTTCGTTCTCGGGGTATCTGCGCACCGTGGAATCGGTGACCGCCAAGGACCCGTACACGCTCGTCATCAAGACCAATATCCCGAACCCGGACCTGCCGCTGAACCTGGCCTCGATCCATATCGTCAGCAAGCATGTGGGCGAAAAGGCCAGCACCGAGGATTACAACAGCGGCCGCGCCGTGGTCGGTACCGGCCCGTACAAGTTCATCTCCTACACGCCGGGCGACCGCGTGATGATGGCGCGCAATGACGGCTACTGGGGCGGCAAGCCTGGCTGGCAACAGGTCAACTACCGCTATATCAACAACGGCCCGGCCCGCACCGCCGCGCTGCTGTCCGGCGACGTCGATGTCATCGACAAGGTCTCGGTGTCCGACCTGGCCAAGCTCAAGCAGTCGCCCAACGTCAGCGTCTTTCCCTATGCCGGCCTGCGTGTCATGCTGCTGCAGCCGAGCTTCAAGCCCGGCCCCAACCCGTACATCACGGACAACGCAGGCAAGCCGCTGGACAAGAACCCGCTGCTGGACGTGCGCGTGCGGCGTGCGCTGTCGCTGGCGATCAACCGCCAGGCCGTGGTGGGCCGCATCCTGCAAAACACCGCCAGCGTGGCCAGCCAGTGGATGCCCAAGAACACCTTCGGCTACAACCCGGAAGTCAAGGAGATTGCCTACGATCCCGAGCAAGCCAAAAAGCTGCTGGCCGAGGCGAGCTTCAAGGACGGCTTCAAGCTGACCATCCACGCRCCTAACGACCGCTATCCGCAAGGCCCCGAGACCGCGCAGGCCGTGGCGCAGTTCTGGACCCGTATCGGCGTCAAGACCCAGGTGGAAGTCGTGCCCTGGTCCGTCTATGCAGGCCGCGCCAACAAGAACGAGTACGCGGTCAGCATGCTGGCCTGGGGCAACGGCACCGGCGAGGCCAGCTATGCGCTGGTCAACGTCCTGGCCACCGTGGACGCCAAGAAGGGCCTGGGCGCCTCCAACTGGGGCCATTACAGCAATCCGGCGGTGGACAAGGCGCTGGACGAATCGACCGCGGAGTTCGACGCGCCCAAGCGAGAGGCCATCCTGCGCCGCTCGGTCAAGCTGGTGTCGGACGACGTGGGTGTGCTGCCGCTGTTCCACTACCAGAATATCTGGGCCGCCAGGAAGGGCCTGAAGGTGGCGCCGATGACCAGCGACCGCACCGCGGCGATGATGGTCACGCGCGACGCCAAGTAAGGCGGAGCGGATATGGCATTGCTTACCATCACGCCAGCCGACGGCCTGATCGACGTTCCCCGCCGGATCGCCGTGTCGGGCCTGTGCCCCGGCGAAATCGCCGCCATCTCCACACGCACGCTGCGCGGCCGGGAGATTCCCTGGGCAAGCGAGGCGGTGTTCGTGGCGGACGCCGCCGGCACGGTCGACCTGGAACGCGACGCGCCATCGTCCGGGAGCTACGCGGGCGTCAGCCCGATGGGCCTGCTTTGGTCGCAGCGCCCRGTCGACAGCGACAGCCGGGAGTCATTCCATGCGGATGCCACCCGCCCGCTCGTCACCGAGATCACTGTGCGTACCGGCGGCGGCGAGATGTGCGAGACGCGCGGCGAGCTGGTGCAGCGCCTGGCGGCCGCGGGCGTGACCCGCACGGATGTGCGCGAGGACGGCCTGGTCGGCACGCTCTACCTGCCACCCGGTCCGGGCCCGCATCCGGCGGTGATGGTGCTCAACGGGTCGGGCGGCGGCATCAACGAACCGCGCGCCGCGCTCTACGCCTCGCGTGGTTACGCGGCGCTGGCACTGGCGTACTTCAAGGCGCCCGGCCTGTCCGACTATATCTCCGGCACGCCGCTGGAATATTTCGAGCGCGGCCTGCGCTGGATTCGCGCGCGGGTCCGGCCGGCGCGCGATTTCATCGCGCTGTCAGGCCAGTCCCGCGGCGGCGAACTGGTGCTGCTGCTGGGCGCGACGTTCCCCGAGCTGGTCTCCGCGGTGATCGGCTATGTGCCCGGCGCCGTGGTGCACAGCGCGCAAAATGCCGCCGACCCCGCCATCGGCCGCGAAGGCCCGGCCTGGCTGCACCACGGCAAGCCGCTGCCGCATGTGTGGGAGAACAACCGTACCGCGAGCTGGGCGCCCTTCGACGAAGGCCCGGCGCCGCACCGGCACGAACGCGCCATCCTGACCGCGCTGCAGGATCCCGACGCGGTGGCGCGCGCCCGCATCCGCGTGGAGGACATCCGCGGACCGGTGATGCTGCTGTCCGGCACCGACGATGGCTCCTGGCCCTCCAGCCTGTATTCGCGCATGGTGGCGGACAAGCTGGCCGAGGTCGGGCATCCGCATAACGTCGAGCATCTGGATTTCGAAGAAGCCGGCCATGCCATCCTGTTCCCCTATGTGCCGACTACGCAAATGGTCTATGCCCATCCGGTTTCCAGGCGGATCAGCACCACCGGCGGCACGCCGGCGGCCAACGCGATAGCGGATGAGGAGTCCTGGACCGGCGTGCGCGAATTCCTGGCCCGCGCGGTCGCCAGCCACGCCGGCCGTGCCAGCGTCACCGAACGACTAAACCCCTGAGTCAAGACAGAGAGCCCATCATGACCCAAACCAACACAGCCACCGCCGACCTGGTGGACCGCGTGGCCGGCCTTGCCGCCGGCTCCGCCACCCACGCGCTGCGCCACCAGCGCGACAAGGTCGCCGTCTCCACGCAGGGCAGCTACGACGCCCTGTTCGATCCCGCCCTGCCTGGCCTGGTGCTCACCGAGCGCCTGCTGGTGGCGCTGTACGCCGCGCGCCTGACGCCGGCGCCGGAGCTGGCCGCGCACTATCGCGAACGGCTCGGCGAGGCCGGCGCCGATGCCGCGCTGGTCGCGATCGCCGGGCAAGGCGATCCCGCGTCGCTGGCCGATCCGCGCCTGCGCGCCATRCTCGCCTTTACCCGCACGCTGATCGAAAACCCCGTGGCCGGCGACGAAGCTGCCCTCAAGACGCTGCCCGCCGCTGGCCTGGCCACGCCCGACGTAGTGACCCTTGCGCAGCTGATCGCATTCCTCTCCTACCAGGTGCGCCTGGTGGCCGGCCTGAAGGCTCTGAAGGCACTGCAATCCGAGGAGGCCGCAGCATGAGCGCACCGATCAAGATCCAGGGCTTCACCAACGAAGTGCTCGACTGGAAGGCCTGGCTGGATGTGGTCCAGGTGGACCAGGCCACGCCCGGGCAGGTCGCGGTGCTGGAGGAAAGCCATCCCAAGGCCAAGGTTTCGGACTACTACCTGTTCCTGGTGCATCAGCCCGAGATCCTGCGCCAGCGCTCCACCGCCTTCAACGCCATCATGTATGCGCCGGGCGGCATGGCGCGCGCCGAGCGGGAACTGGCCAGCACGGTGGTTTCGCGGGTGAATGGCTGCGTGTACTGCGCGTCGGTGCACGCGCAGCGTTTCGAGCAGCTGGCCAAGCGTAACGACGTCATCACCCAGGTCTTCGAAGACCCGCACACGGCGGGCACCACCGCGCGCGAACAGGCGATTTCGCAGTTTTCCATCGAGCTGACCGAGCGGCCTGACGCGGTCAGTGCCGATAGCCTGCGCGCGTTGCGCGAGGTAGGGGTGAGCGATGCGGAGATCCTCGACCTGATTCACTCGATTGCGATCTTTGCGTGGGCGAACCGGTTGATGCTGAATCTGGGAGAACCGGTATTTCCGGTTGAGGGCGGCTGAGTCCGCGTTTCAGGCCGGCAGTGGGCCAGGAAGCTGGGCGGCGATGAGACCAGCTGGCTTCGGCCAGCGCTCCATTTGACGAAGCGCCCGGCGTCTCAGCCTTGCCCGGCCGGCTCGCAATGCACCGCGAGCCAGACCGTGGGCCGATCCGCGTCGGTCCACGCCACCCGATGCCGGCAATGCGCCGGCAGATGCAGCCAGTCGCCGGGCGCAAGCGCGCGCGCCGCGGCTTCGCCGTCGATATGYAGCCCCGCGCTGCCGCTCAGCAGCAACACCCATTCATCCTGCGCGCTGTCGTACCAGAAATCCGGCGGGCTGGCCTGACCGTTCGAGACGATCCGTTCGATCTTGAGGCCGGGCCGTTCCAGCAAGGCATCGAAGCGCTCGGCCGCGCGGTCGACCGGCACCTGCGCCAGCAGGTTGCCCTGCGGCACAGGCGGCGGGCTGGTCGTGGAATCCATCGCTGTCTCCCCTTGCACGTTGCGCGTTGCGTGCTTTCAATCGCCCGCGCCCGGCGCGAGCACATCGCGCGCGCCGTTGCGGCCCATCGGCGAAACCAGCCCGGCTACTTCCATCTGCTCGATCAGCCGGGCGGCGCGGTTATAGCCGATGCGCAACTGGCGCTGCACGGCCGAAATCGAGGCCCGGCGGCTGGTGAGCACGAAGGAGGCGGCTTCGTCGTACAACGGGTCCGCTTCCACGTCGCCGCCGCCTTCGCCGAACAGATCCGCGGCGGCGGCCTCGCCTGGGTCGCCCGCGAGGATGGCTTCATCGTAGTCGGGCTCGCCGAACTGCTTCCAGTGCTCGACCACGCGGTGCACTTCGTCGTCGGCCACAAAGGCGCCGTGCACTCGCTGCGGATAGCCGGTACCCGGCGGCAGGAACAGCATGTCGCCCTGCCCCAGCAGGCTTTCCGCGCCCATCTGGTCGAGAATGGTGCGCGAGTCGATCTTGGACGAGACCTGGAAGGCCACCCGGGTCGGGATATTGGCCTTGATCAGGCCGGTGATCACGTCCACCGACGGCCGCTGCGTGGCCAGGATCAGGTGGATGCCGGCCGCGCGCGCTTTCTGCGCCAGCCGCGCGATCAGCTCTTCGATCTTCTTGCCGGCCACCATCATCAGGTCGGCCAGTTCGTCGATCACCACCACGATCAGCGGCAGCGTGCGCAGGGGCTCGGGCGCGTCGGGCGTCAGCGAGAACGGATTGGACACGTGCTCGCCCACGGCCTCGGCGGCACGGATCTTCTGGTTGAAGCCGGCCAGGTTGCGCACGCCCAGCGCCGACATCAGGCGATAGCGCTTCTCCATTTCGCCCACGCACCAGTTGAGCGCGTGCGCGGCCTGCTTCATATCGGTCACCACCGGCGCGAGCAGGTGGGGAATGCCCTCGTAGACCGACAGTTCCAGCATCTTGGGGTCGATCATGATCAGCCGCACATCGTCCGGCGTGGCCTTGTACAGCAGGGACAGGATCATGGCGTTGACCGCCACGGACTTGCCCGAGCCGGTGGTGCCAGCCACCAGCAAGTGCGGCGCGCGCGCGAGATCGGTCACCACCGGGTTGCCGGTGATGTCCTTCCCCATAGCCAGCACCAGGTTCGAGTTGTGTCCGAGGAAGGATGACGCGGCCACGATCTCCGACAGGCGGATCATCTGCCGCCGCGCGTTGGGCAGCTCCAGCCCCATGCAGGTCTTGCCGGGGATGGTTTCCACCACGCGGATCGAGGTCACGCCCAGCGCGCGCGCCAGGTCCTTCATCAGCCCCACCACCTGCGCGCCGCGCACGCCCATGGCGGGATCCACCTCGAAGCGCGTGATCACCGGACCGGCCGATGCGCCTACCACCGAGACCGGCACCTTGAACTCCGCCAGACGCTGCGCGATCAGGTTGCCGGTTTCCTGCAGGCGTTCCTCGGTAACCTGCTCGACATCGGCCGTGGCGGCTTCCAGCAGGGCGAGGTCCGGCAGGCGGTAGTCCGAGATGCGCGCGGGCGCCGGCGTGACGGCGATGGCCAGGGATGCCGGCATTGCCGTTGCCACGGGAGCCGCCGCCGCTGCGCCCGGCACGGGGTCAAGGGCCACGACTTTACCGACCACGGCCTGCAGCACGATGCGCGGCTTGGGCGCTGGCGCGGCGGGGGCCGCTTCCGGCAATAGCGGTGGCTCCGAGGCGGTGGCACCGTCCGCCACCGGAGCGGGGACGTTGTCCTCGCCGCGGGGCTCGATCAGCAGGTTGGCGTCGAGAACGCTATCGGCGATCTCTTCCAGTGGGGCATCGGCTTCGGGCTGGGCCGCGGCGCTGGTTTGCGGCTCGGCTTCGACCGCGACCTCTGCCTGAGCTTCGGCTACGGGCTCGGCTCCGGCTTCAGGCTGGATTGCGACCATGGCTGCGGCATCGGCCTGCGGCTCGGCTTCGACAGCAACTTCTGCCTGGGCTTCGGCTACAGGCTCGGCTTCGGCTACAGGCTGGACTGCGACCACGGCTGTGGCATCGGCTTGCGGCTCGGCTTCGACCGCAGGTTCTGCCTGAGCTTCGGCTTCAGGCTCGGCTCCGGCTTCAGGCTGGACTGCGACCACGGCTGCGGCATCGATTTGCGGATCGGCTTCGATCGCAGCTTCTGCCCGGGCCTCGGCTACAGGCTCGGCTCCGGCTTCAGGCTGGACTGCGATCACGGCTGCGGCATCGGTTTGCGGATCGGCTTCGATCGCAGCTTCTGCCCGGGCCTCGGCTACAGGTTCGGCTCCGGCTTCAGGCTGGACCGCGACCACGGCTGCGGTATCGGTTTGCGGATCAGCCTCGACTGCAACTTCTGCCTGGGCTTCGGGCTGAACTGCGGCTACGACCACGGAATTGGTTCGCGGCTCGGCTTCGACAGCCACTTCCGCCTGGGCTTCAGCAACAGCGACAGCATGTCCGGCATCCCCGGCAACCGGCTCGGTGACGATTCCGGCGGAGGCTTCGTGCAACTCGTTGGACGGTACCTCGGCAGCGGCCAAGGCCGCTTCGGTGGCCACCGGATTGCTCACCGCGTCGATTGGCGCCTCGGCGGGGGCATCGATGGCGGCATCCGGCAATGGCGCGGATGCCGCCTGCGCCTCGGCCACAGCCTCCTGCGGCGACGACGCCGGCACGGCAGGCAACGCCGGCCGACGGCCACCAGCCAGTGCTTTCAGCTCCGCCATCAGCGCCTCGGCTTCCAGGCGGATCTCCTCCAGCGTCACGGATGGCGCATCGCCTTGCCTCGCGGCGTTCGCAAGCAGTTTGGCGGGCTCGGGAGTCTCGCCGGGCACGGTGGCGGCAAGTCCGGAGACCGGCATGGCGACGTCCTCGGGGGTCAGCACGGCTACCGTCTGCGGCTCCTCGGCGAGTACTGCGATGGCTTCCCCGGTTTCCAGCACGCCGGTATCCAGCGTGCCCGCCGACTCGGGCTGCGCGGCCGGCGCGTGCGCTGGCCGCGCCTGGGCGTCCGCGGGCGGCGGTGCCACGGCAGCGGTTGTCACGGTCGTTGCGGCAACGGGCTGGACGGGCCGCGCGTTGGCTTCGGGCAGCGTCGTAATCGTCGAGCGCGAGCCCATCTGCGGCTGGCGGAAGGGGCTGCTGACCACGGTCGCGCGCGCAGGCGTCGCCGCGGCCGGGCTGGTTGTGGCGCGGGCCTGCGTGGCCACAGCCGCCGCCGCGCTGGCTGCGGCAGCCGCGGACGCCGTCCGTGCGGCAGCCTGGGGCTGGGTGGCTGCCCGCGCCGGCGCGGGCCTGGCGGGGGAAGGCCTGGCCGCGGCGGGCGCGGACACCGGCGCGGGCGCTTCCGGCTTGACGGCTCCCGGCGGCCCGGCTTGCTGCAGCCAGATCTCGCCTGGCTGCGGCGGCGAATTACGGGTGCGCGCCGGCGGCTGCCAGACGGGCTGGCGCCGCGCCGAAACAGCTTCAATGCCCTTGTGGCGCGGTACATGGTCGGCCGTGCCCGGCGCCGCGGCGTGCATCGCGCCCAGGTGCGTGGTCTCCCAGTTGTCCGGCTCGCGCGCGGTACGGGCGGGGGTGCGCAACGGCGCGGGATCCGCCTCTTCCGGCTCCGCCATGACGGGCTTGCGCAGGAACAGGCTGCGCCAGGTTTCCCCGAACACCATCGGCGCGGCCAGCGCCAGCACGCCCAGCATCAGCAGCAGGCTTGCGCTCCAGCCGAACATGCCGGAAACCAGGCCGCCCAGCGCACGGCCGGCGCTGCCGCCGGACGTGCTGCCCGCCATGCCGGCCTCGCCCGCGGCCCCCGTCAGCGCTTCGAGCGAAGCGCTCGCGCACAGCACGATCAGCGTGCCGAGCCAGACCCGCAGCGTGCCGCGTCCGCTAAAGAAACGGCGCTCACCGGCAAGCAGGCGCGCCACCTGTCGCCACACCAGCGGCACAAGCCACAAGGTCGAAAATCCGAACCAGCCAAAACCCATTATCGAAACGCCATCATCTAATACCTCGGGCAGCGATTGTAGCGGGTCTGGGCGCGGCGTTTCCGCGCAAGATGGCTGCGAGGACGGAATATCGCGCGATTTCCGTGAAGAAACGCCCTCCCCCGCCGTGCGGACCGCCATCGCCGAAGCCCGCGGCCCCCATGCCAGGACACGCGCGGCGCGCATCATGTGCGCTACTATGGCGCGACGCCCCTCTCACTTCATCGACCGTGCGGTCGATACATTCCCCAGCCAACCATGCAGACACGCTACGCCGGACTGTCCGCCCTGGTGGTCGATGACCACCCTTTCCAGTTGCTGGCGGCAGAGCAGTTGCTGACCCAGCTCGGCGTCAGCGAGGTGCAGTGCGCCGCCGACGGCCACGCCGCGCTGGACCTGCTGGCGGCACGCAAGTTCGACCTCGTGCTCTGCGATATCGAGATGCCGGGGCTCAACGGGCCGGGCATGATGGACGAACTGACCCGGCGCAAGAACGCGTTCGCGGGCGCCCAGCCGCTGTGGGTCTGGGTGTCGGCGCTGCAGGACGACATCATCGAGTCCCATGTGAGCCTGGCCGATTCGGTCGGCCTGTCCGATGTGCGGGCGATTCGCAAGCCGATCTCGGCAGTGGTGCTGGAGGAAATCCTGCAGGATGTGCTGAGGCGCGACCTCACCACGGAAGTACCCGCGGCGGCACCGAGCCAGCCGGAAGACCACGACTTGCTGGCCGCGATGCAAACGCCTGGCGCCATCTTCATCATGCTGCAACCCCAGTTCCGGATCGGCAGCGGCGCGCTGGCGGGCGCCGAAGCGCTCTGCCGCTGGCGCCATCCGGAGCAGGGCCTGATCCGGCCCGACCTGTTCATTCCCAGGCTGGAGGCGCTGGGCGAGGCCGATGCGATCTTCCAGCTGGCGGGCCAGCAATGCCTGGCGGTGCAACGGCAATTGCTGGCGCGCGGCGTGCGCATCCCGCTCAGCATCAACGCATCCGCCCAGACACTATGCCGGCCCGGCGTACTGGACGCCTTCGATGCCATGGTGGAAGCCAGCGGCATGCCACGCCAGTTGTTGATCATCGAGCTGACCGAAGGCTATCCGGTRCACGACACCCGTGCCCTGTCGATCGCACTGAACCGCTTGCGCCTGCTCGGCTACGGCGTGGCGATCGACGATTTCGGGATCGGCATCGCGACCCTCAAGCTCCTGGCCGACCTGCCATTCACCCAGATCAAGCTGGACCRCTCCTTCGTGGTCGCCGTGCCGGGCAACGGCCAGCGCGCGGCGATCTGCCGCAACGTCATCAACCTCGCGCGCGACCTCAAGCTGGAGTGCGTGGCCGAGGGCATCGAAACGCCCGTGCAGCGCGATGCGCTGCAAGCCCTGGGCTGCGATCTTGGACAGGGCTACCTGTGGTCGCCCGCGCTGCCGCCCGATATGTTCGTGGCCGAGGCGCTGGGTCGCTGGACGCCCTGAGGACGCAGGCGGAGGGCGGACCGGAAAGCCATGGGCGGCTACGCTAGTTCCACTTGCCGCTGATGCCGCCCACGCTCAGGCGCCCCGCGCCAAGCAGCGCAACCGCAAGCGCCGCGGCCAGGAACATGGCCTGCAACTCCAGCGCCCAGCCGCCGGTGTTAGCCAGCGTGCCGATCTGCTTCATGTGCACCAGGCCGACCGCGACCAGCATGTTGCCGGCCACGATCAGTGCGCCGAGCCGGGCCCAGAGGCCCAGGATCAGCAGGACGGGCGCCACGATCTCGCCGATATAGACAAGGTACGCAATAGCCGGAGGCAACCCGGCCTGCGCCACCACCTGCGTCACGAACCCTGGCCCCTCGATGAGCTTGGAAATCCCATGCAACAGGATCAGCACGCCGAGCACGATGCGCAGTATCGCCTTGCCCAAGTCCTGGGATGCCTGAGAACCACTCATGGTTGTCACTCCTTTCCGGTCCGAAAACGAAAGCGCCGCAAGCAGGCAAGTCCAGCCGGGCAGCACTGACGAAGCGCCTTTAGCTCCACGCGAGGCACGCACATGTACCTTAGTGCGCCGCGCCGTGAAGGTAAAGCCACAAGTTGCACCGGCTCGTCATTGTCCGCATGCCTGTCCTCAAATCTGGCCAATCGGCCGGTGCATGCCGGGATGGCGCGGCGGCTGCATGCCGGCTTTGCGGGCCGTTTCGGGCAGGATGTCTGCAAGAAAATCGAGAAAGCGCCGCAGCGCCGGCGGCATCCCCTTGCGCGAGGGAAATACCGCATGCAGGGTGCCGACCGGCATGATCCACTGAGGCAGCAGCACTTCCAGTTCGCCGTTTTCGATGGCGTCGCGGCAGAACATGCGCGGCAGCATCGCCACGCCCACGCCCGCGATGGCGGCCTCGCGCAGCAGGGCGAATTCGTCGGTGATCAGGCGTGGCTCGTAGGCAATGTGGATGGACTGGCCGGTATTGCAGCTCAGCGTCCAGACATGCTTGCCATCGTGCGGCTTCTGGTTGACGCCGGGCATGCCGTCCAGCGCCTCGGGCGTACGCGGGCGGCCGATGCTGTCGAGCAGCGCCGGACTGGCAACCAGCATGAGCGGGCTTTCGCCGTAAGTGCGCACCACGAGCGAGGAATCGTCCATCACATCGCGCACGCGCAGCGCCAGGTCGAATCCTTCGGCGATGACGTCGACACGGCGGTTGGTAGCCTCCACCTCGATCCGAATCCCGGGATTGGCTTGCATGAAATGCCCGATCGCCGGGGCCAGCAGGCTTTGGGCGATCGCTACCGGACAACTGATCCGCAAATTGCCACCCGGCTGGTCGCGTGCCTGCTCGATCACTTCGCGCGCCGCTTCCGCCTCCGCGAGCATGGCGCGGCAGCGCTCGTAGTACGCCTCGCCAATCGGCGTCACGCGTACCTGCCGGGTAGTCCGGCGCAGCAATTGCACGCCCAGGTCGCGCTCCAGCTGCGCAATGCGCCGGCTCAGGCGGGACTTTGGCACGCCGCTGGCACGGCTGGCGGCGGAAAAACTGCCATGCTGGACCACCTGGGCAAACAGCGAGAGATCGTTCAGGTCTTGCATCGGACTTCCTCGGCGGGGGAGCGCGCCAGGGTAGCAGCCGGCTGGCGTTCTGCCCCTGGAACAATAAGTTCCATTTTGCCCCACTACCGGCATCAATGGCAGACCGCTATCTTTGCTTCATCCAACCCGAACCCCTGTGGAGATGAACATGAAGATCTTGCAAATCGACTCGAGCGTACTTGGCGGCCACTCCGCTTCCCGCACCCTGACCGCCAAGGTCGTGTCCGACCTGCGCGCCAGGCACCCGGAAGCCACCCTGACCGTGCGCGACCTCGACCAGGACGCTCCGGCACACCTGTCGAACGCACTGCTGCCCGTGCTGGGCGGCCCGAAGGACGGCCTGAACGCGCTGCAAGAAAGCGAACTGCAACGCACCGAAGCCTTCCTGAAGGAATTCCTTGAAGCCGACGTGCTGGTCGTGGGCGTGCCGCAATACAACTTCAGCATCCCGAGCCAGCTCAAGTCCTGGATCGACCGCATCGCCCAGGCCGGCCGCACCTTCAAGTACACCGAGACCGGCCCGGTTGGCCTGGCCGGCGGCAAGCGCGTGATCGTGGTGTCGTCGCGCGGCGGCGTGCGCCAGGACGCCAACGCCCTGGACCTGCATGAGCAGACCGTCGACGTGGTGTTCCGCTTCCTGGGCATCACCGATATCACGTATGTGCGCGCGCATGGCCTCGCCATGGGCCCGGAAGCCCGCGAAGCCAGCCTGGCCTCCGCCAACAGCGCCGTGGCAGCCCTGGCCGCGTGATCGCCTGACCGCCAGGCGGCGGCACGCCGCCGCGCCGCCAGGCAAAACGCCCGCCCGCATTCATGCCGGCGGGCGTTTTGCGCTCTGGCAAGCCGTTTCCCACCTCGTTGGCCGGCCCGCCCGGTGAGAGCATTGCCCCCGGTTTTGCAGGCGAGAGCCTGCTATGCCCCGTGCATGATCGGGTCTATGATGGTTCGGAACGCCCGAGCGGTTTCGGTGCACGTCCATCCAGGGGGAAGCCCGCGCGGCCTTGTTGCGAGGGCCTGGGTCGGAACCTGTCCGCAATCCACACGCCACGGCCAGCCGCCCTTCGCGCGGCATCCGCGGCAGATGCCAAGTCCGCAAGGTTCGATAAGGGAGCCCGCATGTCCTCTGCCCTGCTGCCTGCCAGCGCCGTGCATCCTCCGCACGAGCCGGCCCTGCTTGCCCGGTACCGCCACATCCGCTCGGCCACCGAGGCCATGGTCGCCGACCTGACCGACGCCGACGCCACGGTGCAGTCGATGGACGACGCAAGCCCGGCCAAATGGCACCTGGCCCATACCACCTGGTTCTTCGAGGAGTTCGTGCTGACGGCCCGCATCCCGGACTACGAGCCAGTCGACCCCCAATACCGCTACCTCTTCAACTCCTATTACGAGTCGGTCGGGGCCCGCCACCCGCGCCCGCGCCGGGGATTGCTCTCGCGGCCCTCGCTGGACGAGATCCTGGCTTACCGTGAAGCGGTCGACGAAACCATGCTCGGGCTGCTCACGAGCGCGCAGACGGATGCCGAGGCAGCGCTGATCGAGCTTGGCCTGAACCACGAGCAGCAGCACCAGGAATTGCTGCTGACCGACATCCTGCACTTGTTCGCGCAAAACCCGCTGAAGCCGGCTTTCGCGCCGGAGTTGCTGGCGCCCGTCATCGCCGACCCGCGCCCGGCCCCCGAATGGATCCGCTTTGCCGGCGGCGTGGTCGCCATCGGCCACGACCGCGACGGCTTCGCCTTCGATTGCGAAGGCCCGCGCCACAATGTGCTGCTGCAGCCGTACCAGCTCTGCTCGCACCCCATCAGCAACCGCCAGTGGTTTGAATTCATCGAGGACGGCGCCTACCGTACCGCCGGCCTTTGGCTGTCGGATGGATGGCGCTGGGTCTGCGAACAGGGCATCGAAGCGCCGCTGTACTGGGAGGAACGCGAGGGCACCTGGTGGCAGATGAGTTTGCGCGGGATGCAGCCGGTCGATCCCGATAGCCCGGTCACCCATGTCAGCTTCTACGAGGCCGATGCCTTCGCCCGCTGGGCCGAGCGCCGCCTGCCAACCGAGGCGGAATGGGAGCATGCGGCGCGCAACCTGCCGGCCACCGGGAATTTTGTCGAAGGACGGATTCTGCGGCCGCTGCCCGACCGGCAGAATACCTCGGGCGCGCTGCGGCAGATGTTTGGCGACGTGTGGGAATGGACCGCCAGCCCCTTCCAGCCCTACCCGGGCTTCCGGCCGGGCGCCGGCGCGGTGGGGGAATACAACGGCAAGTTCATGTGCAGCCAGCTGGTGCTGCGTGGCGGTTCCTGCGTGACGCCGGAATCGCATATCCGCGCCAGCTACCGCAACTTCTTCTATCCGCACCAGCGTTGGCAGTTCACCGGCGTGCGCCTCGCGGACGACGCGTAGCCGGGGCGGGAACACGCCGGGCAAGACCGGCGTGCTTCCCGCAAATTCAGTTCCAGCCCTTTTGCGGGGACTGCGAACTTAGCGGCGTCTGCGGATACAGCTTCTGCCAGCGCGATTTCAGCCCGTCCGCGATTTCCTTCTGGTGGTAGCGCTCGGCAAAGTCGATTGCCGTCATGCCCTGCTGGTTCTTCAGCCGCATGTCCGCGCCCTCGTCCAGCAGCAGCTTGACCGTCTCGATATGGCCGCCGCGCGCTGCCATCATCAGCGGCGTGGTGCCGTTGGGGCTTTCGGCGTCGATATAGGCAGCGTGATCAACCAGGAACTTGACGATCTCGTTGTTGCCGTTGGTCGCCGCGTAGTGCAGCGGCGTCCAGCCCGTCTTGTTGATCTCGACCTCCATCTGGTCGACCATCAGCTTGACCATATCGAGTTCGTTCTGCAGGCTGGCCATCATCAGCGGCGTCTCGCCGGCCGCATTGGTCTTGTCGAAATCGATATTCTTGGCGCGGATCAGTGCCCCTGCCACCTTCAGCGACTTCTCGCGCAATGCCACCACCAGCATGGGATTGCCCTTGGCATCGACAAGGTTGGGATCGACGCCGCGCGCCAGCATCTTCTGGACGGCGTTGATGTCATCGAACTCCACCGCCTTGCGCATATCGTCGGCGGGCGTCGCCCAGGCAACGGTGCCGCAAAGCAGCGCCGCGACAGCGGCGAGACGCCGTACAGCCTTCATGTTAAACATGAGTATTCCTATCTATATGCTTGAAAAGACGGAAGAAATTGTCGGAAGTCTGCTCCGCCAATTCCTCGACCGGAATGCCGCGCAGATTGGCGATGAATTCGCCCACATGGCGCACCCAGGCTGGCTGGTTGGTCTTGCCGCGGTAAGGCACGGGCGCCAGGTAAGGTGAATCGGTCTCGATCAGCATGCGCTCCAGCGGTATCTTGCGCGCGGTTTCCTGCAGCTCCACCGCGTTCTTGAATGTCACGATGCCGGAAAACGAGATGTGGAAGCCTTCATCCAGCGACTGCCGGGCGATCTCCCAGCTCTCGGTGAAGCAATGCATCACCCCGCCGGCGGCGCGCGCGTCTTCCTCGCGCATCAGGCGCAGGGTGTCGTCGGCGGACGAGCGGGTATGGATGATGAGCGGCTTGCCGGTCTGCCGCGCGGCGCGGATATGGGTGCGGAAACGCTCCCGCTGCCACTCCATGTCGGCGATGCTGCGGCCGTTCAGCCGGTAGTAGTCGAGCCCGGTCTCGCCGGTGCCGACCACCCGCGGATGCGCCGAAAGCGCCAGCAGGCGCTCCAGCGTGGGCTCCTCGCCCTCCTCGTAGTCGGGATGCACACCGACCGAAGCGTAGAGATGCGGAAACTGCTCGGCGAGTGCCAGCACGCGCGGGAAATCTTCCAGCGTGACCGAGATGCACAGCGCATGCGTTACCTGGCTGGCACGCATGTTCTCCAGCAATTCGGGCAAGCGTTCGGCCAGTTCGGGGAAATCTAGATGGCAGTGGGAATCGACAAACATTGGGGCGGTTTCCGTATAGAGACGCCGCCGCGGGCGGCGCCACCCGCCATTGTATCCGGTCGTGCCCGCGCGCCCGCCCACGGCGGATCAGCGGGCGCGGCCCGCCGCCGGATACGCCACTTGCGCCAGCCCGGATCAGGCCGGGGCGATCGCCGCGCAGGCCTGCTCCAGCGTGAGCGGCGCCGGGTCCAGCAGCAGCCGGCACGCCGCGGATTCGCCCTCCTCATCCGGGCTCGCCAGCGGATCGGATGGCAGCAGGCGATGCCGCAGCAGCGCGTCGGCCAGTAGCAGCCGGCGGGCGTCGACGCCAGGCCGGGTAGCCTCCCAGGCCATCAGGATGGCGGCACTGGCGTGGTAGAGGGCGCTGGCGGCACGGCGGCTCTCCGCCTCGTGCCGCGCGCCGCCGGCCACGGCCTCGGCGAGCGAAGCGGCACGTTGCCACCCTTGCCACAAGGCCTGCCGCAGTGGCGCCGGCAGGTTCCCGGATTGCTCCAGCCGACCCGCCAGCAAGCTCCCCAGGGCACGGTGAGCCCCTTCCTTTCCCACCGCCCGCTGGATGGCATCCAGCGCATTGATATTGCTGGTGCCCTCCCACAGCACGCCGATGTGGGCGTCGCGGACCAGCCGCGCGTTGACGAAATCCTCGATATAGCCGTTGCCGCCCCGCACTTCCATGGCGCCGGTCGCCACGGCGATATTGTCCCGGCAGGCGCGCAGCTTGATCAGCGGCGTCAGCAGGCGCAAGGCTTGCCGTGCGCTACCGTCGCCCTCGCCCTCGCCCTCGCCCCCGCCCTCTTCCTCGCCGGCCCGCCGCATGGCGTCCGCCGTGGCCATGACCATCGACAAGGCCGCCTCGGTGGGGACCATGATCTTCAGCAATTGCCGCCGCAGCAGCGCATGGCCAATGACCTCGCGCCCAAAGGCAGAGCGGTGCCGCGCGGCCTGCAGCGCTTCGTTCAGGCAACGGCGCATCATGGCGGCAGCGCGCACCGCGTGCGACAGGCGCGACAGGTTGACCTGCTCCATCATCTGCTTGAGGCCCTGGTCGAGCGCGCCCACCGGATAGGCCACCGCCCCTTCGAGCCGGACTTCGCCGCTGGCCATCGACCGCGTGCCCAGCTTGTCCTTCAGCCGGACGATGCGGTATGTGTTGCGGCTGCCATCGTCCAGCCGGCGCGGCAGCGCGAACAGCGCGAGCCCTCGGGTGCCCGACGGCGCGCCTTCGGGGCGGGCCAGCAGCAGGACAACGTCCGCGTCGGCATGCGAGCAGAACCACTTCTCGCCGTACAGGCGCCACTGGCCACCTTCCTCGCGCGCCACGGTCTCGATGGCACCCACGTCCGAGCCGCCGGCCTTCTCGGTCATGAACTGGGTGCCCTTCCAGAGCGACGCCAGGTCGGCGGACAGCATGCTGGGCAGCAATTTTTGCTGCAAGGCCTGGCTGCCGAACTTGCGGATCAGGTGGATCGAGGTATCCGTCACGCTGATCGGGCACATCTGGCCGAACTCCGACTGCACGAACAGGTACTGGAAGGCGTATTTCGCCGCCGGCGCCAGCGGCGCGGCGCACCCCAGCACGCCGGCGCGGTGGCCCATCGCATGGAACTGGAAATCGGCGAAGGCGATGTGTTCCATCTCCTGGTAGGCCGGGTGGTATTCGATCCAGTCGTCGTCCTCGCCCCAGCGGGTGCGCGCGTGAAGCACCGGGGCGTATTTGTCGGCCACCGCCGCCAGCGCATTCAGACGGCCGCCGGCCAACTGGCCCATGCGCTGGAAATGCGGCAGCAGGTGCTGGTGTTCCTGCGCCGGCAGGTACAGCGCCAGCAGGTCCCGCAGGCCCCGGTCGAGCGCGAAGAAATCCAGGCCGGCGCAATCCGGCGCGAGGTGGCGGGAGCTGGTCCCCGCATCACCGGGGCGTGGACTGACGAACTCGGCGTAGCTGGCTTGGAAGGACATGGGAGCGTTCCGGCAAGGAGGATGGAAGGACGAGAGACGTATTCAGATCACGCCGGCAGCGCGCAGGCGGATCAGATCCTCGGGTGCCATGCCCAGGCTGTCGCCCAGCACGGCCTCGGTGTGCTCGCCGAGGACAGGCGGCCCGCTCTGGTAGTCCAGCGGCGTGGCGGAGAACCGCATCGGGCTGGCGATGGCGGGACAGGTCCCGCCGGTGGAAAGCGGCAGGTCCACGCGGATGCCGCGATGCCGGACCTGCGGATCATCGAAGGCCTGGGCAAAGTCATTGATGGGACCGCAAGGCACGCCGGCCGCTTCCAGGCGCGCGCGCCAGGCTGCAGTAGTGTCGGCGCGCATGATATCCGCCAGCACCGGCAACAGCGCGTCGCGGTTGACCAGCCGGCCGCTGACCCTGGCAAAGCGCGCATCGGCGGCAAGATCCGGCCGGCCGATGGCCTCGCAGTACGAGGCAAACAGTCCGTCGTTGCCTACCGCCACGATCAGCTTGCCGTCCTGGGTGGCGAAGACCTGGTACGGCACGGCGTTGGGATGCGCATTGCCGTAGCGGCGCGGGACCTTGCCCGAAGCCAGGTAGCCAACCGCCTGGTTGCTGCCAAGCGCGAGCGCGCAATCGAGCAAGGCCATGTCGATATGCTGGCCCAGGCCGCTGCGCTCGCGCCATGCCAGGGCGGCCGTGATCGCGAGGCTGGCGTACAGGCCGGTGGTCATGTCGGCCACCGCCACGCCGAATTTCTGCGGCCCGCCGCCTTCGCATTCGCCGCAGGCATCGTCGGGCTCGCCGGTCAGGCTCATCAGCCCGCTCATGCCCTGGAAGACGAAGTCGTAGCCGGGACGGTGCCGATAGGGGCCGGTCTGCCCATAGCCGGTGACCGAGCAATAGATCAATCCGGGGTTGGCCGCGCGCAGGTCCTCGTAGCCGAGCCCGAAGCGCGCCAGCGTGCCGACCTTGTAGTTCTCCACGAGCACATCGCAGGTGGCTGCCATGCGCCGGACGATCTCCTGGCCTTCGCTGGTCGCGAAATCGACAGTGACCGATTTCTTGCCCCGGTTGGTTGAGGCGTAGTAGGTGGAGTCCTGCCGTTCCTGTCCGGCGTCGACGGGCATCCAGGGCGGCCCCCAGCCGCGGGTTTCATCGCCCGCGCCGGGCCGCTCGACCTTGATCACCTCCGCGCCCAGGTCGGCCAGGTTCTGGGTGCACCAGGGGCCGGCCAGCACCCTGGTCAGGTCGAGTACGCGGATATGGGAAAGCGGTTTGTTCATGTTGGCATGGTCGTGGCTTGGGTGGCGGGTCGTGCTTGTTCAGTCGGCGCGGATGTGCGCGGCCGTGATCACCTTGCCGTAGCGGGCGGTTTCCTCGCGGATATAGGCACCGAAGGCTTCGCGGTAATAGCCCACCGGCTCGGCCCCGCTGCGCAGCAAGGTTTGTTGCACCGCCGGCTCGGCCACGATGCGCTCGATCTCGCTGGCCAGCCGCTCCACCACGGCGGGCGGCGTGGCGGCGGGCGCCACCAGGCCGACCCAGGCCGACATCTCGACGCCGCCGAAGCCAAGCTCCGCCGTGGTCGGCACATCGGGCATCACCGCCGAGCGCTTCGCGTTCATCACGGCAAGCGCGCGCAGCTTGCCCGCCGTGATCTGCGGCAGGCCGGTGAAGGCGGGCTCGAAGGTCATCGACACCTCGTTGGCCATCACGGCGGCCTTGGCCGGCGCGCTGCCCTTGTACGGCACGTGCAGCACGTCGATCCCGGCGCGCGCCTTCAGCATCTCGCCGGCAAGATGCGCGGTCGAGCCGTTGCCATACGATGCATAGCTCAAGCTGCCTGGCTTGGTGCGGGACAGTTGCACCAGTTCGTCCATGGTCCTGGCGGGCACGGCAGGATTCACCACGATCACGCTCGGCGCTGTGGCAACCAGCGCGATCGGCGCGAAACTCCGGGCGGGGTCGTAAGGCAGCTTCGGGTACAGCCAGGGATTGATGGTCAGCGTAGTATTGGTGGCCGCCAGCAGCGTGTAGCCATCGGCGCTGGCTCCTGCGACCTGCTCCGCGCCGACGATGGTGGCTGCCCCCGGCCGGTTTTCCACCACCACAGGCTGGCCAAGCCGCTCGCCAAGGCGCAGGCCGATCACGCGCGCCACGACGTCCGTCATGCCGCCGGCCGCATAGGGCACGACGATGCGAATGGGCTGGCGCGGATAGGCTTGCGCGGCGGCCTTGGTTGCTGTCATCACGGTCAGCAATGGGGCAATGAGCAAGACGACGAGGGTCTTCGGATTCACGGCTGTCTCCCTGGTTCTTTTTATTGCGCGCCGCTGGCCGCGGAAGGCCGCCGCGGGTGGGTGCGCAAGAACCATTCTCAAAYTCGCGAGTTTTCTCGTCCAATATCGTTTTTTGCGCTATTTATATCGGTATTGAATCAATCACCCTGGACTTCCATGGACCTTCGACAGTTGCGCTACTTCGTTGCCGTCGCCGAGGAACTGCATTTCGGCCGGGCGGCCGAGCGCCTTGCCATCACCCAGCCGCCGCTGAGCTTCAACATCCGCCAGTTGGAAGACTCGCTCGGCTTCGCGCTGCTGCGGCRCAGCACGCGCGAGGTTGCGCTAACGCCCGCCGGGCGGGTGATGTACCAGGAAGCGGTGAAGATCCTTGCCCTGGCGCGCGATGCGCAGGGCCTGGCGAGCCGGGCCGCCAAGGGGGAAACCGGCGCGGTGCACGTCGCCTTTGTCGGCTCGGCCATGCTGACGAAGCTGGCCGCGGCGATTCATGCGTTCGCGCAAGAACGGCCGGGGGTGGAGGTGGTGGTGCACGAGCTGAACAGCTTCGAGCAGATCGAGGCGCTGCAGCGCGGCCTGATCGATATCGGCATCGCGCATCCGCGCGTCATCCCGGTCGGCCTGGCGTCCCGCGTGCTCTATGCCGAACGGTTTATCTGCGTGTTGCCGTCGGATCATCCGCTGGCGGCGCAGGCGCAAGTCGATCTGCGGCAATTGCGCCTGGAAGATTTTGTCCTGTTCCYGCGCCATTTCGCGCCGGAGTACTACGACAAGATCGTCGCCCTCTGCATGGGCGCCGGCTTTACGCCCAGCATCCGCCATGAAGTGCGCCATATGCTGACGATCGCTACGCTGGTATCGCAGAACTTCGGCGTTTCGCTGGTGCCCGCGTCGGTTGCGCTGGTGCAGTTGCCCAACCTGGCCTGCCGGCCACTGGCAAGGCCGGGCCGGGCCTCCGAACTGCATGGCGTCTGGCGCGCGGACGAGCAGGCGCCGGCCGTGCTGGCATTGCTTGCCGCGCTGGAGGCAAATGGAAATGGGGAGATGCAGGCCTAGGCAACCGCCATCCGGTTACTCCCCGGGCTTCGTCAAATGCCGGCCGAGGATGACCAGGTCGCGCTCCACGCCGTCAAGCACCGCCACGCGCGGCAGGTTACCCCAGCTCTCGAAGCCGAGCGAGGCGAACAGGCCCAGGCTGGGCGCGTTGTGGCCGAAGATGAAGCCCAGCAGGGTGTTGACCCCGATCCGCGGCGCATGCGCGATGGCCTGCTGCAGCAGGAAGCGTCCCAGGCCCTGTCCCCGGCGGCTGGCGTCGAGATAGATCGAGACTTCCGCGGTGGCGCCGTAAGCCGGGCGCCCATAGAAGTCGGAAAAACTGAGCCAGCCGGCCATCTTCCCTTCTCTGTCCTCCGCCACCCACAGCGGCCGCCGCCCGGGCTTGTGTTCATCGAACCAGGCCTGGCGCGATGCCACCGTGACCGGCTCGGTGTCCGCCGTGACCATGCGCGACGCCACGGTGCTGTTGTAGATGGCAACGATGGCAGCGAGGTCGCGCTGCTCCGCGACCCGGACGGAAAAATCGGAATCACTCATTTTGAAATTCTTCTAAAACAATAACTTGGGCAACAAAGTTAAGGTCAACTACAAAGTCTGGGTGGCCTTGGCCGATTCGATCGTCTTGCCCAGGATCTCTTCCACCGTGCGGCGCAGGTTGCGGCCCATATCGTCGTCCGGCAAGTGAATCCCGATGCCCGGTGTCTTGTGCGGCGTGCCGACGGGCGTGATCCATGCCACCTGGCCCGCGATCTGGTACTTCTGCGGCCGGTCGAGCAGCGACAGCACCAGGAATACCTGCTCGCCCAGCCTGAAGGGCCGGTTGCTCGGGACAAAGATCCCGCCGCGCTGCAGGAACGGCATGTAGGCGGCATAGAGCCCTGCCTGGTCCTTGATCGAAAGCGAAAGCACGTTCGGCCGGGAGGATGCGCCGGGAACGGTCGGCGCCCCAATTCCACCTGCGGCGCCGGGAATGCTGGCGCCCCGTGCCCCTGTCACTTCTGTGTTCATGACTGACCCCTTGCTCACTCTATGGCCTTCAGGCCTTATTGGACTTATTGGACTTATTTCAACTACCTATCCGAGCGCCCCGGCTTACTGGAACAACTGCCGGTACTCCAGAAACACGGATTCCATGACCAGCCGCGCCGCCAGCGGGTGATTCTCGCTGCGGCGATGGTTCAGCAGCCGCGCCGAGAAGGCCTGCAGCCGGTGCGCATCGGTGGCCTGCGCGCAGCGTGCCAGGACCGCTTGCTCGCGCGGGAAATAGCGCGGCACCGGGGCGGCCGCCAGGCGCGCCGACAGCAGATCGTACGTCCAGCGCTGCAAGATGCCAAGCACCGACGGCACCGGCATCTTCTGGACCTGTTCGGCTGCCCCCAGGGCATCGAAGCCGGCGCCCGCGCCAAGCTGGCTCACCAGCCAGCGCTGCATCGGCTGCTCCTCCGCTTCGGCCGCGTGCAGCGCGGTCAGCGGCGAGCCGCCGGCCAGCGCCAGCTGGGCCTCGGCATCGCCCACGCCCTGGCTGCCGAGCCAGGCCATGGCGTCGGCGGCGCTGGGCCGCTGCACGGAGAACTGGCGGCAACGCGACAGGATGGTGGGCAGCACGCGGTCCAGGCGGTCGGTCACCAGCAGGAACACGGTCGACGGCGGCGGCTCCTCCAGCGTCTTGAGCAAGGCGTTTGCACCCTCGCTTTGCAACGCATCGAGCGGATAGACAACCACTAGGCGCAGGCCGGCACGGTGCGTGCCGATACCCACGGTATCGATCAGCGCCCGCACCTGTTCCATGCGGATCACCTTGCTGGGCGTCTTCTTCTTGCCGCTCTCGTCGGTCTCGGCGTCGCCCGCGGCCTCCATGGCTTCCGGGCGCACCACGCTGAAATCCGGATGATTGCCCTGGCTGAACCAGTGGCAGGCAGAGCATGTGCCGCAGGGCTGGCCATCGGGCCGCGGTGTTTCGCACAGCAGTCCCTGGGCGAAATGCAGCGCCAGGTCGCGCTTGCCGATGCCTTGCTGGCCGTGAATCAGCAAGGCATGCGGGAGCCGCTCGCGCAGCGCGTTCAGCCGTTGCCAGTCTTCTTTCTGCCAGGGATAAAGCATGCGAATCAGTGAGTTAGGGTTGAAACTTCGAGTGACTACATAAATTGAGAGTGCAATGACGTGCGCCAGCCGCTGCAAGGTCCACCACTATCACAATCTGCGAATAATGATGTCAATTCAAAGTGTTGCCAGAATTGTCTCAAGCTCCACCTGAATTCCGGCAATGGTCCGGGTGGCGTCGATGACCCGGAAGCGCTGCGGGGATTCGGCCGCGCGGCGCAGGTATTCCTGCCGGGTGCGGTCGAAGAAGGCGCGCGACTCGGCCTCGAACTTGTCTGGCTCGCGGGCACCGGCCAGCCGGGCGCTGGCGGTTTCCAGCGGCACGTCGAACAACAGCGTGAGGTCCGGCTGCAAGCCGTCCTGGACCCATGCCTCAAGCACTTCGAGGCGCGCGCGCGGCAAGCCCCGGCCCCCGCCCTGGTAGGCAAAGGTGGCGTCGGTGAAGCGGTCGGATACGACCCAGTCGCCGCGCGCCAGGGCCGGCTCGATGACTTCGGCAATATGTTCGCGGCGAGCGGCGAACATCAGCAAGGCCTCGGTTTCGAGGTGCATCTTGCGGTGCAGCAACAGTTGCCGCAGGTCCTCGCCAAGCGGCGTGCCACCCGGTTCGCGGGTGGTGACAACGGCGACATCGCCGGCCAGGCGGGCGCGCAGGCGCTCCGCCACCCACTCCACGTGGGTGCTCTTGCCGGCACCGTCGATGCCTTCGAATGTGATGAATTTTCCGCGCATGGGGAGACTTATTTGCCGCGCTGGTATTTGTCTACCGCGCGGTTGTGTTCGGGAAGCGAGTTGGAGAAATGGCTGCTGCCGTCGCCGCGCGCCACGAAATACAGCGCATCGGACGGGGCCGGCGCGGTGGCCGCGGCCAGCGAGGCCAACCCGGGCAAGGCGATCGGGGTGGGCGGCAGGCCGTTACGCGTATAGGTATTGTAAGGGGTGTCGGTCTGCAGGTCGCGCTTGCGGATATTGCCGTCGAACCCTTCGCCCAGGCCGTAGATCACGGTTGGGTCGGTCTGCAGCATCATGCCCTTCTTCATCCGGTTGACGAATACGGCGGCGATCAGCGGGCGCTCGGCCGGCTGGCCGGTTTCCTTCTCCACGATGGAAGCCATGATCAACGCTTCATAGGGCGACTTGTATGGCAGGTCGGGCGCCCGGGCGTTCCAGGCATCTGTCAGGCGGCGCTGCATCGCGCGGTAAGCATGGCGGTACAGTTCCAGGTCGCTGCTGTCGCGCGCAAACAGGTAGGTATCGGGGAAGAACATGCCCTCCGGGGCCGGCTCGGGCGCGCCGATCGCCTTCATCAACTCCGCATCCGACAAGCCGCGGCTATCGTGCTTGAGCGCCGGGTGCGCATCCACGGCGGCGCGCATCTTGCGGAATTCCCACCCCTCGATCACGGTCAGCACATAGTGGTTGACCTCGCCCCGGGCGATCTTGCCGATCACCGACAGCGGCGTGGCGCTGCTGTCGAACTCGTAGCCGCCGGCCTTGAGGTCGGCGCTGTGGCCGGTAAGCCGCACCAGCAAGGCAAACAGGCGCGGATCCATGCGCACGCCGCCGCGCTCGATCTGGCGGCCGACGCTGGCCACGCTGGAATTGGGCTTGATCACCACCTCGATCGGCGAGGCCGACAACTGGAGCGGACGATTGGCCCACCAGGCAAAGGCACCGGCGGCGGCAATCGTGAAAACCACGGCGACCAGGGTCAGTCGCAGGAAAATACGTTTCATGTAGGACAGGTAGTGGTGGCGCATCATGCGCCCCGGCAACGCCGGCCGCGCGCTGCATCAATTGCGCAGGGCGCCGGCTGAAATGGCGACAGCCTCATATAATACCGGGAGCCTTGCTCCGCCACGAGCGCGCCCCATATGCCGGAGATCAACCGGACAGCGGCGCCCCGGCCCGGCGGGCTCCGGTTTGCGCCATACACCGTGCCATTTACCGTGCGATTTACCGCGCTTTTTGCTGCCACATTCACTGTCATTCGTCGGCGTTTATAGCTTTGTAGCCTTTGTGCCTTTTGTCGGCGTTTGCGCCTTCCATCCGGCGCTGCCCAGCGCCCTCTTGCTTGCGATACCTGCCATGAATTCCCCTACCCCCGACCTCGCCACCCAGTTCGAAGCCGTGCGCCAGAGCGGAGTCGTCTGCCGGCCCGCGCAGCTGGGCCTGATCCGGGTTGCCGGCGACGACGCCGGCAGTTTCCTGCACACCCAGCTCACCAACGCCGTCGACGATCTCGCCACCGGCACCGCGCGCGTGGCCGGGTATTGCTCGCCCAAGGGCCGGCTGCTCGCCAGTTTCCTGATGTGGCGGGACGAAGAAGGCATTGTGCTGCAACTGTCGGCGGACCTGCAGCCCGCCATCCAGAAGCGCCTGTCGATGTTCGTGCTGCGCGCCAAGGCGCGCCTGTCCGATCTGACGCCTGACCGCGCCGTGCTGGGCGTAGCCGGCGCCGGCGGCGCCGCGGCACTGCAGGCAGCCGGCCTGCCCGCCCCCGCCGAGCCGTGGTCGACGGGGGCAGCAGGTGCCGCTACCGTGATCCGGCTCCCCGATGGCGCCGGCCTGCCGCGCTGGCAGGTGGTGCTTCCGGCCGAACAGGCAACGCAGGTGCAAGCCGCGCTGTCGGCGCAACTGCTGCCGGCGGACGCGGCGGTGTGGGACTGGCTGGAGGTGCAGGCCGGCGTGCCGCRCATCGCGCTTGCCACGCAGGAGCAATTYGTGCCGCAGATGATCAACCTGGAACTGGTCGGCGGCGTGAGTTTTCGCAAGGGCTGCTATCCGGGCCAGGAAATCGTGGCGCGCAGCCAGTACCGGGGTACGCTCAAGCGCCGCATGTGGCTGATCCACGGCGAAGGCGAAGTGCCGGCCGCGGCCACCGAGATCTTCCGCCCCGAGGATCCCGAACAGCCCTGCGGCATGGTGGTCAATGCCGCCGCCGCGCCGCAAGGCGGCTGGGACGGCCTGGCCGAACTCAAGATCGATGCCGCCGGTGGCGCCCTGCACCTGGGTAGCGCCGGCGGCAGCCCGGTGCGCGTGGGCGAACTGCCCTACGCGGTACCCATCGGCGACGCAGCCTGAACCGCCAGCCCCGCGCAGGAGACTGTCATGAGCGACCACCTTTACGTCTATTTCCGGGTGCCGGAAGCCCTGGCCGATGCCGCGCTGCCGCATTGGCATCGCTGGATGGAGACCGTTGCCGAAGCCGGCGGAATTGGTGGTACGCTCTTACGCAGGCCCGAAACGCGCGACGGCATGCAGACCTGGATGGAGGCCTATGCCGACGTGCCGCCTGCCTTCGATCTGCTCCTTGATGGACTTTGGCGGCAGAGCGGGCTGCAGGATTTCATCAGCGGCGAAAGGCAGGTCGAGCGCTTTGTCGACCTGGACCAGCTCTGATGGCGGCAGCGGCAGGATCACCGCCCGGTGGTGCCGCGAAAGATGAAACCGTAGTCGTAGTGATTGCAGTCGATGCGGCAATCGCAGTGAACGCAGGAAAGGAAGCGCTATGTGCCTGATTCTGGTGGCCTGGCAATCGCACCCGGACTATGCCCTGGTGGTGGCCGGCAACCGCGACGAATTCTACGCACGCCCGGCCGCGCCCGTGCATTGGTGGGAAGATGCGCCCAATGTGCTGGCCGGCCGCGACCTGGCGGAAGTGATCGGCGAGCCGGGCACCTGGATGGGCCTGGCCGGCGACGGCCGCTTTGCCGCCCTGACCAACTACCGCGCACCGTCCGAGAAACGCACCGATGCCCGGTCGCGCGGCGAACTGGTGGCCGGCTTCCTGCGTGGCGACGGCGACCCCCAGTCCTACCTGGCCGGACTGCAACCTCGCGCCGGCGTCTATAACGGCTTCAACCTCCTGGCGTGCGACCTGCGCGAACTCTGGTGGTACAGCAACCGCGGCGCGGCGCCGCATCCGCAGCGCCTCAGGCCCGGGCTCTATGGCCTGTCCAATGCCTTGCTGGATACGCCCTGGCCCAAGGTGCGCAGCCGCGTCGGCGCGCTCGCCGAAGCGGTGGCAGCCGACACCGGCCAGCCGGGGGCCAGCGCGGAACCCTATTTCGATCTGCTGGCCAATGATCGCCAGGCACTGGATTTCGAGCTGCCCAGCACCGGCGTGACGCCTGAGTGGGAGAAGCTGCTGTCTTCGGCCTTCATCCGCTCGCCTAGCTATGGGACCCGCGCCAGCACGGTACTGCGCGTGCGCCACGATGGCCGCTTCGAACTCAGCGAGCGCAGCTTCGATACCAACGGCCGTACCGGCGAGGTGTCATATCGCGGCCACCTGCGGGTTGCCCGCGACGCCGACTCGGTGCAGGCGCCCCGTTAGGGCACCCCGTCAAGGCGACTCAGCGCAACACTCAGTATTGACGGGCCACCAGCCCTAGCGGACGCAGCGCCGCATTCAACGCGCGGATGGCGCCGGGGTCGTTGCGCACGGCGAGCAGCCAGGCGTCCTCGAAATGCCCGATCTCCAGCAACTGCATGCCGTGCGGCGCAAGCTCACGATTGACGTGCGCCAGGTAGAGGGCCGCCGGCTCCATATCGAAATCGTTGTCGTCGCCGCCCAGCGGAATCCCGTCCTCGTCGTAGAGATCATCGACATCGATGGCCGACACCCCTGCCGCGCGCAGCGTTGCAAGCCGCGCCACGGCTTGCGCGCCCAGCGTGCTGAACTCCCGCCAGTCGACTTGCACCAGGCAATGTTCCGCCAGCCAGGGTTTTAGCCAGGCCGACAGCAAATCTTCGCCGGCAGGCGGATCTCCGGCGGGCGCAGCGGCCAGATCGAGGGCAGGCGTGGCATCGGCAAGAGACTGCAGCAGGCGGGAACGGATTTCGGACATAAGCGGGATAAAGACAACCGGATAACGGCAAAAACAAAGACCGCGATGGTACCGCGCATACGGCGGGATGCAAGTCCTGCCGGGCTTCAGGCCGCTGCCGCCAGCCTGGCCGGCAGCGCGGAACGAACCGCTTCGCTCACGATCGCCGCCAGCCGGGCGGCGGGCGCCTCCAGCTCGGCGTCCTTGCGGTACAACGCCAGCGCCAGCGAGGGCAGTTCGGGCAGTCCGCCTTCCCCCCGCTCCCAGGCCCTGACCGACGGCGGCAAGCCCATGCCGGTGCGGACAGTCAGGCCCAGACCGGCCGCCGCTCCGGCCCACAAGCCACCCAGGCTTGCGCTGCTGAATGCCACCCGCCAGGCAATACCGGCACGATCAAGCGCGGCGGTGCCGGCCGAACGAAAGCGGCACGGTGCCTCGAACGCCACCAGCGGCAGCGGCTCGCTGCCCTGCCACGGCGCGCGCGCGGCGGCGGGGACGATCCAGCGCATCGGCAACACCGCGACCTGCTCCACATGCGGCATCCGCACCCCATCGTCCCAGGCCAGCGCCAGGTCCAGGCGTCCGCCCGCGACGCTATCCAGCAACTCGGCATTGCGGGCCACGCGCGCCTCGATCCGGACCTTGGGATGCGCGCGGGCGAACCGGCCCAGCACCTCGGGCAGCAGCACCTCGCCGAAGTCCTGCTGCAGGCCAAACCGCACCCAGCCCTCCAGCGCTACGCCATGTACGGCGGAGGCGGCCTCGTCGTTGAGATCCAGCAGCCTGCGCGCATAGGCCAGCATGGTCTCGCCAGCCTCGGTCAGCGCCAGGCCGCGTCCCGCCTTGCGGAAGATCGCCGTGCCGGCCTGCTCCTCCAGCTTCTTCAACTGTGCGCTGACCGCCGAGGTGGAGCGGCCGAGACGGTCGGCGGCACGGGCATAGCTGCCTAGTTCCATGCCCACCACGAAGCGTTATTTGGGATATTTAGTGAAAAATTATCTGATATTCAGGATCATTCTCGACTGACAGAATCGGAGCGTCAAGGCCACCCGTGCCGCTTACAAGGATGATGCCGTGTCCCGCGCCCGCTCCCCGCTTTCGTTCCCCGTTGTTTCCGGCCCTGCCGGCGCAGCGCTCGCCCCACGCCACGGCCCCGGCCATCGCTGGAAAGTCCTGGCCATCGGCGTGGCTGCCAATGCGAGCTTCGCCGCGGCGTTCTCGGGCATTCCCACCACGGCGGTGCTGATGCGCGCCGGCTACCGGCTCGACAACGCCGCGCTGGGTTTCTGCATTGGCATGATGGGGCTCGGTATCGCGGCAAGTGAAGTGCCGTGGGGCTTGCTGACCGACCGCTGGGGCGACCGCCGGGTGCTGTTGACCGGGCTGCTCGCCACCACGCTGTGGCTGGTGCTGATGGCCGCGTTCATTGCGCCACTGCCGGGGCACGTTCCAGGCCATGCCCTGCTGGCGCTCGGCTTGCTGGTGCTAGGCCTGCTGGGCGGCAGCGTCAACGGCTCCAGCGGCCGCGCCGTGATGGCGTGGTTCCGCGAAGGCGAACGGGGCCTGGCCATGAGCATCCGCCAGACCGCGGTGCCGGCCGGCGGCGGGATCGGGGCGCTGGCCTTGCCGATGCTGGCACAGACGTCTGGCTTTGTAGCGGTGTACGGGACACTGGCCGCGTTCTGCGGGATCACCGTGATCTTTGCCTGGCGCTGGATGCATGAACCGCCGGCCGCCGGAGAACGAGCCGCCTTGCCGGCCAGCGGCATGCCGCCGCCACGGCAAGCCGGGCCCGGATTGTTGCACAACGCGCTGGTCTGGCGGCTGGTGAGCGGCATGGGCCTGATGTGCGTGCCGCAGGTGGCCGTGCTGAGCTTCGCCACGGTCTTCCTGCACGATTTCAGCCAGATCGGCATTGCCGCCGCGGGCTTGTCCGTGGCCGCGGTCCAGGCGGGCGCTGCCGTGATGCGGGTATGGAGCGGCCGCTGGACCGACCGCCACGGCAACCGGCGCGCTTACATGCGCGCCTGCAGCAGGTTGACGTTGCTGGTCTTCGGGGCAGTCGGCGGGCTGGCCTGGCTCTGCACTGCCGCTCCGGTCTGGCACGCCGTGCTCACGCCCATGCTGGTGGCCTGCCTCGTGCTGGGCGGCATTTGCACCTCCGCCTGGCATGGCGTCGCCTTTACCGAGCTGGCCACGATCGCGGGTGCGAGCCGTGCCGGCACGGCACTCGGCCTGGGCAACACCTTCGCTTTTTCCGGCTTCTTCCTGGTGCCGCTGGCGATCCCGGCCATGGCCGCCGGGCTTGGCTGGCCCTCGGTGTGGCTGGCGGCCGGCGTTTGCGCGCTGTTGGCGCGGCCGCTATTCCCCCGGCCGGCCGGAGTTGGCGACGCTTAACCCAGCCGCTTGCGCATTTCTACGTGAGGGATGCCGGCTTCCTCGAATTCCTCGCCAACTTGCTCGAAGCCCACGCGCGCATAGAACGGCGCCGCGTAGCTTTGGGCATTGAGCACCAGTTCGGGATAGCCAAGCTCGGCGGCCTTGGCCATCAATGCGTCCAGCACCATGGCGCCGACACCGCTGCCGCGCGCTGCCTTGAGCACCGCCATGCGGCCGATATGGCCATCCGGCAGCAGGCGGCCCGTGGCCAGCGCGCTGCCGTCCTCGGCCAGCGCCAGCGCATGCCAGCTCGGCTCATCCCATTCGTCCCATTCCAGTTCCACCGGCACGCCCTGCTCTTCGACGAAAACGGCGTAGCGGATGGAGCGCGCGATTTCGCGGACTTCGGACCAGGGGGCGAGGCGGATGGTGATGGTCATGATGGCTCGGATGCGGAAAAGATAAGGATACGGGCGGGCCGCCATGATACTCCGCCCGCGGCGCGCCACCGTTTGCCGCACCGCAGCAAGGCTGACGCGTAGGGGTAACTCCCGATCTGCATTCCTTCCCGCAAATTTGTATGATGACCATATTACCCAATCACCTGAGCGTCCCGTGTTCCAGAAAGTCCCGGCCCGAGCCCTGACAGACACCGTTGCTGAACAACTGCTGGAGAAGATCGAAGGCGGCGCCTTTGCGCGCGGCGCGAAGCTCCCCACCGAGGCGGTGCTCTCCGACGAATTCGGCGTGAGCCGCACAGTCATCCGCGAAGCCATCGCCCGGCTGCGTCACGAAGGCGTGGTGGAGTCGCGCCAGGGCAGCGGCGTCTTCGTCACCGAGCAGGCTGGCATCCGGCCGCTGCGGATCGATTACACCGATGTGGCCACGCTCGAATCCGTGCTGCACATCGTCGAACTGCGCCGCGCCATCGAGGCTGAGGTAGCGGCACAGGCGGCGCGCGACCGCACGGACGCCAGCATGGTGGCCATCGATGCCGCACTGGCCCGCATCGACGCCGAGGAAGCCGCCGGCGGCGACGGCGTGGCCGCCGACGTGGCCTTTCACCGGACCATCGCCGAGGCTACCGGCAACCCTTTCTTCCTCAAGACGCTGGCTTTCCTGAGCCAATACCTGGAAACCGCAACCCGCGTAACCCGTACCAACGAGGCGCGCCGCTCGGACTTCTCGCGCCAGGTGCGCGAGGAACACCAGGCCATTGTTGCCGCCATCCGTGCCGGCGACGCGCTGGCCGCGCGCAACGCGGCGCAGACCCATATGTACAACGCGGCGCGGCGCCTGTCCCTGGGTGGACAGCCCGGCACCGCAGCCGACCTTGCCGAAGCGCCCGCGCGCGGCCCGTCCCACTGATCACCGCCCTCCCGGCAGGAGTCTTCATGAGCAAATCAATTGGCGTCATCGGCCTCGGCGCGATGGGCAACGGCGTAGCGCACAGCCTGCTGCGCGCCGGATTCAAGGTACACGCGTGCGACCTGCGGCCCGAAGTGCTGCAGCGCTTTGCCGACGCCGGCGGCATCCCTTGCGCCAGCCCGGCCGAACTGGGCGGGCAATGCGATGTGGTGGTGACGCTGGTGGTCAATGCCGCGCAAACCGAGGCCGTGCTGTTTGGCGAACGAGGCGCGGCAAGCAGCCTGCGCCCCGGCACGCTGGTGATCGCCAGCGCCACCGTGCCGCCGAGCTTTGCGCAGGCGCTGGGCAAGCGGCTGGGCGAGCGCGGCATTCTGCTGCTGGACGCGCCGGTCTCCGGCGGTGCCGCCCGCGCCRCCAGCGGCGAAATGACCATGATGACTTCCGGGCCGGCCGAAGCCTACGCGCTCGCCGAGGACGTGCTGGCCGCGATGGCCGGCAAGGTCTACCGCCTGGGCGACGCGCATGGCGCGGGCTCCAAGGTCAAGATCATCAACCAGCTGCTGGCCGGCGTGCATATCGCCGCGGCGGCCGAAGCGATGGCGTTGGGCCTGCGCGAGGGCGTGGATGCCGAGGCCCTGTATGAGGTCATCACCAACAGCGCGGGCAACTCCTGGATGTTCGAGAACCGCGTGCCCCACATCCTGGCGGGCGACTACACGCCGCTGTCGGCGGTAGACATCTTTGTCAAGGATCTCGGCCTGGTGCTCGATACCGCGCGCGCCAGCAAATTCCCGCTGCCCCTGTCGGCCGCGGCGCACCAGATGTTCATGATGGCGTCCAGCGCCGGGCACGGCGGCGAAGACGATTCCGCCGTGATCAAGGTGTTCCCCGGCATCGACCTGCCGGGAAAGAAGGCCGACTGAGGACGCCAGCATGACCGCACAGAACGAATCCCCGCGCGCCCTGCTCGGCTGTATCGCCGACGATTTCACCGGCGCCACCGACCTGGCCAATACGCTGGTGCGCAACGGCATGCGCACGGTGCAGACCATCGGCGTACCAGCCGGCGGTAAAGCGCTGCCCGGCGTGGAGCATGCCGATGCGCTGGTGGTAGCGCTGAAGTCGCGCACCATCCCGGCGGACGACGCGATCGCGCAGTCGCTGGATGCATTGCGCTGGCTGCAGGCACAGGGCTGCCGCCAGTTCTTCTTCAAGTACTGCTCCACCTTCGACTCCACGGCCGCAGGCAATATCGGCCCGGTGGCCGAGGCGCTGCTGGCGGCGCTGGGCAGCGACTTCACCATTGCCTGCCCGGCGTTTCCCGAGAACGGCCGCACCATTTTCCGTGGCCACCTGTTCGTAGGCGATGTACTGCTCAGCGAATCGGGCATGGAGCACCACCCGCTCACGCCGATGCATGACGCCAACCTGGTGCGCGTGCTGCAGCGGCAAAGCCAGGATAAGGTTGGCCTGCTGCGCTACGACGCGGTGGCGCGCGGCAGCGCGGCCGTCCGGCAAGCCATTGCAGCGTTGCGCGGCGACGGCGTGCGCCTTGCCATCGCCGACGCCGTCAGCGATACCGACCTGCATACGCTTGGCGAAGCCTGCGCCGAACTGCCGCTGCTCACCGGTGGCTCCGGGCTGGCGCTCGGCCTGCCTGCCAATTTCCGCCGCGCGGGCCTGCTGCCGGCGCGCGCGGACGCCGATCGCGTCGCCCCGGTTGCCGGCCCTGCCGTGGTGCTGGCCGGCAGTGCGTCCAGGGCAACCAATGCCCAGGTGGCCCGGTGGCTGGAGCAACAGCGCCCGGCCCTGCGCATCGACCCGCTCGCGCTGGCCAAGGGCGCGCCGCTGGTGGAGCAGGCACTCGGCCTGATTGCCTCGCATGCGGAGCCGGTGCTGGTCTACGCAACCACCACGCCTGAAGCGGTCAAGGCCGCGCAGGCCGCGCTCGGTGTGGAACGTGCCGGCCATCTGGTAGAGCAGGCGCTGGCCGCCATCGCCGCCGCGCTGAAGGCCCGCGGCACGCGCCGCTTTGTGGTGGCCGGCGGCGAAACCTCCGGCGCGGTGGTGCAGGCGCTGGGCGTGCAAGCGCTGCGCATCGGCACGCAGATCGCGCCGGGCGTGCCCGCCACTGTCACGCTGGAGGCCCAACCGCTGGCGCTGGCCCTCAAATCCGGCAATTTCGGCGGCGTCGACTTCTTCGACGAAGCGCTGCGCCAGCTCGGAGGTGAAGCATGAGCACCGAAGCCAGCCTGCGCGAAGAGATCTGCCGCATCGGCGCCAGTCTCTACCAGCGTGGCTACACCGTCGGCAGCGCCGGCAATATCAGCGCGCGCATGGACGACGGCTGGCTGATCACGCCGACCGACGCCTGCCTCGGCATGCTGGACCCCGCCGCCATTGCCAAGGTGGACAGCGGCGGCAACTGGGTGGCCGGCGACAAACCGTCCAAGACGCTCACCCTGCACCGCGCCATCTACGACAACAACCCGCAGGCGCACGGCGTGGTGCACACGCACTCCACCCACCTGGTGGCGCTGAGCCTGGCGGGCGCCTGGCAGCCGGACGATGTGCTGCCGCCAATCACGCCCTACTACGTGATGAAGGTGGGGCATATCCCGCTGATTCCCTACCACCGGCCGGGTGACCCGGCGGTGGCGGCGCGCGTTGCCCGGCTTGCCCCTGAAGTGCGCGGCGTGCTGCTCGCGCGCCTTGGCCCGGTGATGTGGGAGACCACCGTCTCGCGCGCGGCGTTCGCGCTCGAGGAACTCGAAGAAACCGCCAGGCTCTGGCTGATGTTGAAGGATAAGCCCGACCCGCTCGACGAGCACGCCCTGGCCGAACTGCGCAATACCTTCAAGGCGCGCTGGTAGGCAGAGCACAACCACAAACATAAGCAAAACAGAACGGCCCGGCCGCACGCCCCGATTTCCCCTCGGGCCGCGGCAAGGGCAGCGTTCGCCCTCGGCTTGCCGATCCGGACCGGATCCAGGCCGGCATCAAGCCGAAACAACGGAGACAACCATGAATACTTCCACCCAGGCCGCGCTGACCGGCGCCGGCCAAGACATCGACCGGGGCATCGACCGGGACATCGAAAAGCGCGCCTACAGCAAGGTGTTCTGGCGCATCATGCCCTTCCTGATGCTGTGCTACGTGATCGCTTACCTGGACCGCGTCAACGTGGGCTTCGCCAAGTTGCAGATGGCGCAGGACCTGGCCTTCTCCGAGACCGTGTTCGGCCTCGGCGCCGGACTGTTTTTCATCGGCTACTTCCTGTTCGAGGTGCCCAGCAACCTGCTGATGCACAAACTGGGCGCGCGCATCTGGATTGCGCGGATCATGATCACGTGGGGCATCATCTCGGCGCTGTTCGTGTTCGTGAAAACGCCGGCCACCTTCTACATCATGCGCTTCCTGCTCGGCCTGGCCGAAGCGGGGTTCTATCCCGGCGTGATCCTCTACCTGACCTACTGGTACCCCGCCAACCGGCGCGCCAAGATGATCGCGCTGTTCATGTCGGGCATCCCGGTGGCCGGCATGTTCGGCAATCCCTTGTCGGGCTTCATCATGGACGCCTTCCATGACTACGGCGGCATGCGCGGCTGGCAATGGATGTTCCTGCTCGAAGCCTTGCCCGCGCTGCTGATCGGCGTGATCACGGTGTTCGTGCTCAAGAACGGCATCGACCAGGCGCCCTGGCTGGACGCCGACGAGAAGCGCGTGCTCAAGCGCAATATCGAGGAAGACTCGCGCCAGGCCAATGCCTCGGGCACCGGCCACTCGCTGCGCGCGGTGTTCTCGGATCGCCGCGTGTGGTGGATGTGCCTGATCTACTTCTGCTTCGTCACCGGACAATACGCGCTGACCTTCTGGATGCCCACCCTGGTCAAGACCAGCGGCGTGAAGGGCAACCTCAATATCGGCCTGCTCAGCGCCATTCCCTTTGTCTGCGCCATCGTGGTGATGAACTTCCTGGGCCACAGCGCCGACGCCCGCCGCGAGCGCCGCTGGCACCTGATCGTGCCGGCGCTGATGGGCGCGGTGGGCTTTGCCATTGCCGCCTCGTTTACCCACAATACGGTGGTGGCCATCGCCGCGCTGTCCCTGGCCGCCGCCGGCGTGCTGACCTGTGCCCCGCTGTTCTGGTCGCTGCCCACCGCCTTCCTGTCGGGCCTGGCCGCCGCCTCCGGCATTGCCGTGGTCAATTCGGTGGGCAACCTGGCGGGCTTTGTGGCACCGTACATGGTGGGCTACCTGACCGACCTCACCCATAGCACGCAGTCGAGCATGTATGTGCTGTCGGCCATGCTGGTGCTTGGCGCCGGGCTGGTCTGGCTCACGCCGGGCAAGCTGGTCAACCGCTAAGCCAAGACACAAGAACCACCCTTTCTCCTGGAGCACCGCATGCCGCGCTTTGCCGCCAACCTGTCGATGATGTACACCGAGCACGCCTTCCTGGACCGCTTCGCCGCCGCGGCGGCGGACGGTTTCAAGGCCGTGGAGTACCTCTTCCCCTATGAACATCCCGCTGCCGAGATCCGGGCTCGCCTCGATGCCAACGGGCTGACCCAGGCCCTGTTCAACGCGCCGCCGGGCGACTGGAACGCCGGCGAGCGCGGCATGGCGGCCCTGCCGGGACGCGAGGCCGGTTTTCGCGATGCCTTCGCCCGCGCGCTGGAATACGCGGCCGTGATCGGCAACGACAAGGTCCACGTGATGGCCGGCCTGGTGCCCGCCGGCGCCGATCGCGCGCGCCATCGTGCCTGCTACCTGGAGAACCTGGCGCACGCCGCCCGTGCCGCCGCCGCGCAAGGCATCACCGTGCTGATCGAGCCCATCAACGCCCGCGATATGCCCGGCTATTTCCTCAACCGCCAGGACGACGGCCAGGCCATCTGCAAGGAAGTCGGGGCGGCCAACCTGAAGGTGCAGTTCGACTGCTACCACTGCCAGATCGTGGAAGGCGACCTCACCGTCAAGCTCAAGCGTGACTTTGCCGGCATCGGGCATATCCAGATCGCCGGCGTGCCCGAGCGGCACGAGCCGGATCTGGGCGAACTGAACTATCCGTACCTGTTCGATGTGATCGACGGGCTTGGCTATGACGGCTGGATCGGCTGCGAATACCGGCCGCGCGCCGGCACCTCGGCGGGGCTGGGCTGGCTCAAGCCTTACCTGAAGGGCTAAGCGCCCGCTTGCGGCACGAACCAATCAACTGCAAGACAACTGGAAGATCAAGATGCATGTACTGATCACGGGCGGCGCCGGCTTTCTCGGCCTGCAACTGGCCCGCCTGCTGCTCAAGCGCGRCACCCTGGACATCGACGGCAAGCCGGCCGCCATCGAAGGCCTGACCCTGCTCGACGTGGTGGCCCCGCCCCCGCTGGACGACGCACGCGTGCGCGTGGTCACGGGCGACCTGTCCGACCCCGCGGTGCTGGCACAGGCCGTCGATGCCCGTACCGGCGCGGTGTTCCACCTGGCGGCCGTCGTCAGCGGCCAGGCGGAAGCGGATTTTGAGCTGGGCATGCGCGTCAATCTCGACGCCGCCCGTGCGCTGCTGGAAACCTGCCGCGCGCAGGGCCATCGGCCGCGCGTGGTGTTCACCAGTTCGGTCGCCGTGTATGGCGGCACCCTGCCCGCCGTGGTGCAGGACGATACCGCGCTCAACCCGCAATCCTCATACGGCGCGCAAAAGGCGATTGGCGAGCTGCTGCTGTCGGATTACAGCCGGCGCGGCTTTGTCGACGGGCGCGTGCTGCGGCTGCCGACCATCAGCGTACGGCCGGGCAAGCCCAATGCCGCGGCATCGTCGTTCGCCAGCGGGATCATTCGCGAGCCGCTGGCTGGAGAGGCGGCCAATTGCCCGGTGGCGCCGGACACGCCGCTGTGGCTGCTGTCGCCGCGCGGGGCCATCGCTGCGCTGGTGCGCGGCATGGAAATCGATGGCCTTGATTTCGGCGAGCGCCGGACCGTGAACCTGCCGGGGCTGTCGGTAACGCCCAGGGAGATGGTGGCGGCGTTGCGGCGCGTGGCCGGCGATGCCGTGGCGGATCGGGTGAGCTGGGAGCGCGAGGCGCGCATCGAGAATATCGTCGGCACCTGGCCCGCCGCGTGGAACACGGCGCGGGCGCTGGCGCTGGGGTTCCAGGGGGACGCGGATTTCGATGCGGTGATCCGGGCCTACATGGAGGATGCCGGTATCGCGGCGCGCTGAGTTTCCAGGCGCCTTTTCGAGCGGCGCTGGCGTGCACGCAGGCCAGCGCCGCCGCTTAAGCAACCACCGCGCAGCCGGGAGCCAGCCGGCTCAGGCGTCCGGCTTCACGGCCTCATAAGCCGTGATCGTTTCCCGTACCGGCCCGGGAACCGGCGCCGATTTCTTCGTGGCCGGGTCCGCGCACACATAGACGATCTCGCCGGTAATCAGGTGCTCGTCGCCACGATACATCTCCACGCGGAACAACATGCTGGAGCGGCCCAGACGTGCGATACGCCCCCGGATTTCCAGCATGTCGTCGAAGCGCGCGGACGCGTGATACTCCAGCGTGGACTTCACCACGAAAATATCAACGCCATGCGCGTGCAGCACGTCCTCCGGATACCGGATCCCCAGCGCACGCCAGTACTCCGTCACGCAGATATCGCAGTAGGTCAGGTAGTGCGCGTTGAAGACGATCGACTGCGGATCGACCTCAGCCCAGCGCACGCGCAGCGGCATGCTGTGACGGAAATCTTCCTTTGCCATGACGGCGTTCCCCTTGATTGCCGGCCGAAAACCGGCCCGATATGAAAACGGCGCCAGCCCCTGACAGGGCGGCGCCGGCTCAAGGCAGGCTATGCCCTGCTTATTGCGGCTTGTTCAGCCCCAGCTTGTCGATAATGGCCTTTTCCTTCTTGACCGTATCCGCCGCAAACTTGGCATATTGCTCGCTGCTCATGTAGTAAGGCTCCATGTCGAACTTGGCCAGCGCATCGCGGTAGTTCTGCATTTCCATGGCCTTCTTGAAGCCGTCATGCAGCTTCTTGACGATCTTCGGATCGGTGCCCTTGGGCGCCACCACGCCGAACGGCGAGGTCTGCACGATGCCCAGGCCCAGTTCCTTGAGCGTCGGCACATTGGGGAAGCGCGCCGAGCGCTTCTCGCCCCAGGTCGACAGCAGGCGCAGCTTGCCCGATTCCACGTACGGCGCCCAGGCCGGGGTATCGGCCACCGACATCACGTGACCGCCCAGCAGGGCCTGCATGGATTCCGAGTTGCCCTTGTACGGGATATGCGAGAACTGCACGTTCTGCTTCATGGCCAGCTCTTCCATGGTCAGGTGCAGCGTGGTCATCGAACCCGGCGAGCCGTAGGTCAGCTTGCCCGGGTTGGCCTTCGCATAGGCAATGTATTCCTGCATGGTCTTGATTGGCGAATCCGCCGGGACCACCAGGCCGAACGAGTAGCCGGCCAGGTTGATCACGTAGGACAGGTCCTTGACCGGGTCCCAGTTGATCTTGGTGGTGTACGGCAGGCGGTAGACCGGCATCGCTACCTGCGCCAGCGTGTAGCCGTCAGGCTGGGTCGACTGCATCAGCTGGGCGGGCAGCACGCCGCCCGCTCCCGGCTTGTTCTCGATGATCACCGGCTGGCCGAAGATCTTGGAAGCGTTTTCCGCCAGCACGCGGAACGGCAGGTCGGTGGAGCCCCCGGCGGTATAGCCGATGATCAGGCGGATCGGCCGTTGCGGGAAATTGTCCGCCTGCGCCAGGGCCGGCGCGCTGGCCAGGCCGAGGGTTGCCGCGGTAGCGGCGAGCGCGCCCGCATGGGCGAGGAATTGGCGGCGATGCATGAGTCTCTGTCTCCTGTTGCTATTGCAATTGCTACTACAAGTACAAGTAATGCACTACTGGTAAAGCCATCAAAACCGGGGGTTCTGCGACCGCTTCGATCCGGCTGCCGGCGGTGTCCGGCGAGCCGCGCTCATCCGCCATCGAAGACGATGCGCAAGGCGGCGACCGCGTCGCCATGGGCGCCGGCCACCGCCGGGACGAAGCGCCCCAGCTTGAAGAAATCGTGGATCATGCCCGGGTAGTCGGCCAGATGCGCCGGCACGCCCGCGGCGCGCAGCTTGGCCGCGTAGGCCACGCCTTCGTCGTGCAGCGGATCGTAGCCGGCCACGGCGATCCAGGCGGGACAGCAGCCGTGCACATTGGCGCCCTGGCCGCCGCCATCGAGCGGGGCGAAGCGCCAGTCGTCGCGGCTGGCTTCGCTGTCCAGGTATTGCGCGAAAAACCACTGGATCATCGGCGCCGTCAGCAGGTAGCCCTCGGCCAGCGCGCGGTGCGACGGCATGTCCTGGCGGGCGCACGTGCCGGGGTAGATCAGCATCTGCAGCACCGGCGCCAGGCCGAGATCGCGCGCGTGCACCGCGCAGGCGCTGGCCAGCGTGCCCCCCGCGCTGTCGCCGCCCAGGGCGATGCGGCTGGCGTCGGCACCCAGGCGCGCGGCCTCGTCGAACACCCACTGCATCACGTCGAAGGCATCGTTCGCCGCGTGGGGGAATTTCCACTGCGGGCCCAGGCGGTAGTCCACCGACAGCACCATGCAATCCGCCTGCGCGCACAGCAACCGGCACAGCGGATCATGCGAATTGACGCTGCCCACCGTGAAGCCGCCGCCGTGGAAATACAGCAACAGCGGCAGCGGCTCGGTCCAGTTGGCCTCGCGTGGCGCGTACAGGCGCACCGGGATATCGTAGCCATCGCGCGCGGCCACGCTCAGGTTTTCCACGCTGTGCACGGGCTGCGGCGCGATATCCATGATGGGCGCGCTCTTCTCGTAAGCGATCTTGGCGTCGGCCGGATCCAGTTCGTGGATGGATGGGCGCTTGACCCGTCCGATCAACTCCAGCAGTGCCGCCACCTGCGGGTCGAGCGGGGCCGTGGGCATGCCGGACATGGCAGGCGCGGGCTGGGCGGACACGGAGGCAGACGGAACAGCGGACATGAAAGACGGTCAGTGTAGTGGCAACGAACCTTCGGCAAACCGAAGCGCCGGCCGCTCTGGCATGCCGGATGTTCGAATTGTGAACGATCGTTCGATTTTAGTATGATTCCGTATGTTTCGGCAGCAAAGCCTATGAAATTTAGCCGGGGCTGGCCAGATCGGCAGGTTTTGCGCGATCATCGGCCATCGTCAGAAGAAAATAAAACCCCTCACCGACGGAGACAGCATAGATGGCCTTCATTTATTACCTCACCCATATCCACCTGGATTTCGGCACGATCGGCCAGCTCAAGGCGGAGTGCGAGCGCATCGGCATCCGCCGCCCCCTGATCGTGACGGATAAAGGCGTGGTCGCCGCCGGAGTAGCCCAGCAGGCCATCGACGCCCTGGGCGGCCTGCCGCACGGGATCTTCGACGAAACCCCCTCCAACCCGACCGAGGCGATGGTCAAGAAGGCCGCCGCGCAATACCGGGAAGGCGGCTGCGACGGACTGGTGGCGGTGGGCGGAGGCTCCTCCATCGACCTGGCCAAGGGCATTGCGATCCTCGCCACCCATCCCGGCGAGCTGACCACCTACGCCACCATCGAAGGCGGCAGCGCCAGGATCACCGAGCGCGCCGCACCGCTGATCGCCGTGCCGACCACCGCGGGCACCGGCAGCGAAGTCGCGCGCGGCGCCATCATCATCCTGGAAGACGGCCGCAAGCTCGGCTTCCACTCCTGGCACCTGCTGCCCAAGTCCGCCATCTGTGATCCGGGCCTCACGCTGGGCCTGCCGGCCAGCCTGACCGCCGCCACCGGCATGGATGCGATCGCGCACTGCGTGGAGACCTTCCTGGCACCCGCCTTCAACCCCCCCGCTGACGGCATCGCGCTGGACGGCCTGGAACGCGGCTGGAAGCACATCGAACGCGCCACGCGTGACGGCCAGGACCGCGAGGCACGGCTGAACATGATGAGCGCGTCCATGCAGGGCGCCATGGCCTTCCAGAAGGGCCTGGGCTGCGTGCACTCGCTGTCGCACCCGCTGGGCGGCCTCAAGGTGGACGGCAAGACCGGCCTGCACCATGGCACCCTGAACGCGGTGGTGATGCCGGCCGTGCTGCGCTTCAACGCCGACGCGCCCAGCGTGGTGCGCGACAACCGCTACGCCCGCCTGCGCCACGCCATGGGCTTGCCCGCGGATGCCGACCTGGCCCAGGCCGTGCATGACATGACGGCGCGCCTCGGGCTGCCCACCGGCCTGCGCCAGATGGGCGTCACCGAGGACATGTTCGACAAGGTGATCGCCGGTGCGCTGGTGGACCATTGCCACAAGACCAACCCGAAAGAGGCCAGCGCCGCGGATTATCGGCGTATGCTGGCGGAATCCATGTAAGTGCCGCGGCGGGCCGGCAGCACAGGTGCGCGGAACAGCCGGGGCGGTCCAGCTTTATCCAACCAGCACGGAGAAGAGGTCATGACAGGGGAACACCTGCAGGTCTTGCACGGAGACATCACCCGCATGGAAGTCGACGCCATCGTCAATGCCGCCAATAGCGGCTTGCTCGGTGGCGGCGGCGTCGATGGCGCCATCCACGGCGCCGGCGGCCCCGCCATCATGGCCGCCTGCCGCGGCATCCGCGAAACCAAGGGCGGCTGCCCCACCGGCCAGGCGGTGATGACCACCGGCGGCCTGCTGCCCGCGCCTTACGTCATCCATGCGGTCGGTCCCGTCTGGCAAGGGGGCGGCCACGACGAAGACGCCCTGCTCGCCAGCGCCTATCAGGCGAGCATCGCGCTGGCCGCGCAGCACAAGCTACGGACCATCGCCTTTCCCAACATCAGCACCGGCATCTACGGATTCCCGCGCGAGCGGGCCGTGGATATTGCCATCGAGGCAGTGCGCAAGGCGCTGGCGGCGGCCCCCAGCATCGAGCAGGTCAGTTTTGTGTGCTTCGACGATGAGAATTACCGGCTGTACCGGCATCGGTTGAGTTGATCGCGTTGCGTTGATCGCGTTGAGCTTCGGGCCACGCCGGCGGTGCTTGCCGCAACGTGGCCGAAGCGATTTCAGGCAACCGGGCATCGGGCGCTGGCGATTCCCGGTTGGTTGCATGGCCAGCAGGTGAACCTGCGGTTTGCCAGAGACAATTTCGGGCACGAGTCCATTGCCCACCACCAGCGCCCACCTGCATGCGGAAGATGATGCCCGGCGCGTGGCCGCGCAGATGCGGCACCGGATTGGCTGGACCAGCAAGCCGCAAGCAATATCCGCGCGCTCGTAAGGGTTCAGCGTGGGCTCCGCTTGCACATACCTCGTCCCGGAGATTGCGACATGGCCATCCAGCTCAACCACACCATCGTCTTTTCTCATGACAAGAAGGTGTCCGCCGACTTCCTCTGCGAGATCCTCGGACGTCCCGCTGCCGTGCCGTTCGGGCCGTTTCTTGCCGTACGGCTGGACAACGAAGTCACCCTGGACTTCATGGACGCGCAAGGCGATGTTGCCCTGCAGCACTATGCCTTTCTGATCAGCGACGTCGAATTCGGGCAAAGCCTCGCCCGAATCCGCGCGCGCAACCTGATGTACTGGTCGGACCCATACCGCCGCCGCCCCGGCGAGGTCAGCACGGACGATGGCTGCCGCAGAATCTATTTCGAAGATCCGAGCAAGCATCTCCTGGAAATCTTCACGAAGGGATAAGACGCATGCGCATCGAGAGGAAGTGGCGCGACGACTGCCACGGGCTTCGGCATTCCGCGGCATCGCGCTTCCCGTGAGAAGCCGCCACGACGAAGTCCGCCGCGTGCAACAGCGGAAAACGCCAGCTTCGAGCGCCTTGCCGAGATGCTGTTATTGGTGCAAATTTACATCAACTTTGAGGCAAGGAGCACGTTATGCGCACTACCGTCATGATCGACGATGCCCTCTATGAACAAGCGCTAGACGTGGCCGACCCCAGCATGGACAAATCTGACCTCTTTCGGGAGGCGATTAAGACGTTCGTCCGGGTACAAGCGGCCAAGCGCCTCGCGGCCCTCGGTGGTACCGCTCCAGACATGCAAGATGTGTCGCGTCGCCGTACGGGGCCTCAAGCGAAATGAGCGTACTCGTCGACACTTCGGTATGGGTAGATCATTTTAGGAACCGCAATAACGCACTGGTCAATTTGATCCTGTCAGATCAAGCACTGACCCATCCTATGGTCGTGGTTGAATTGGCTTTCGGGACGCCTCCGGCACCACGTACCCGGACACTCGGGGACATCGGACTGTTGCAGCCTGCCCAGCAGGCTAGCCTTGCAGAGGTAATGGCGTTTATCGAACACGAGAAATTGTATGGGCTAGGTTGCGGCCTGGTAGACGTCTCATTACTGGCTTCCACTCTGATCACACCAGGCGCGCAGCTATGGACACTGGACAAGCGTCTCGACGATTTGTCGGAGCGTYTTGGTGTGGCGCATCGCCCCAAGCTTCACTAGGTGCAGGCTCCCGAAACGTCCTCTCCCTCCCCCGTGCCTGGTCTAGCGCGTGGCCACCGCCCCCTCCAGCGCCCATCCCACCGCCGCCTGTGCATGCAGCGCAGTGGTATCGAACACCGGCAGCGCCACATCATCCTGCCCGATCAGCAACGCAATCTCGGTACACCCCAGGATCACCCCGCCCACGCCCCGGGCCTGCAAGCCATCGATGATCCGGCGGTACGCATCCCGCGAGCCGTCGCGCACGATGCCATGGCAGAGTTCGTCATAGATGATCCCGTGGACCAGCGCACGGTCCGCGGCCTCCGGCACCACCACTTCGATACCATGCTTCTCCTGCATGCGGCCGCGATAGAAGTCCTGCTCCATCGTGAAGGCCGTGCCGAGCAGGCCGACCCGCGTGATGCCGGAGCGGCGCAAGGCCTGCGCGGTGGGATCGACGATATGCAGGAAGGGAATGTCGAGCGCGGCTTCCAGGGCCGGCGCCACGCGGTGCATGGTATTGGTACAGAGCAGCACGAAATCCGCTCCCGCCGCCTGTACCTGCAAGGCGGCCTGCTGCATGCACTCGCCGAGTTCGTCCCAGCGTTGCGCGTGCTGCAGTGCCTTGATCTGCTCGAAGCTCACCGTGACCATGACACTGCGCGCGTTGTGATGGCCGCCCAGGCGCTGCTTCATGTCCTGGTTGATCAGGCGGTAGTACTCGGCCGAGGATTCCCAGCTCATGCCGCCGATCAGTCCGATCGTCTTCATCTTGACCTTCCTTGCGCGCACCGGCGCTGTCGAATCCGGTCAATGTAGCAGCCGGCGGCACGCTGCCCCATGCACAGTGCGCCGGTTTCCCACCGGGCCAGCGCTGCGGCAAACGCCTGACGCGGCTGGCCGGAAAGGCAGCCGCGTCAGGCGCGGTTCAGGGCAAGGCGCTGCGGATCAGCAGGTTGATGCGCTCCGGTTGTTCGTGGATGACCCAGTGCGTGCCGTCCGGAATGCGTTCCAGCCGCATGTCCGGGACGAACTTATCCAGGCCATCCAGCAGGCTCCTGGGCAGCGCGGTATCGCGCTCGCCCCAGATCACCAGGGTCGGCACCCTTACCGTAAATGCCGCGGGGTCCAGCTTGGAAATATCGGGCGGCGTTTCGCCGGGACCCGGCGGATGCATCGGAGAGGCGCGGTAATAGTTGACGCCGCCGGTCAGCGAGTGCGAGCCGCCGGCGCCAGGCTGCGACCAGGCAGCGTGGTATTTCTCGCGTGTCTCGCCGGCAAACCAGGGCGCGGGCTGCTTGCCGCCTCCGGTCAGGAAACTCTCCAGCCTGGCGAAGCCGTCGGCCGCCAGCGCGTCTTCCGATCCCGGCGCGCGCAGCCAGTTCATATAGGCCGAGGCTTCCTGCTGCTGCGGATCGCTGGTCAGGGCCCTGGCAAACACGTAAGGATGCGGGGAGTTGATGATGACGAGCCGCTCGACCATCTTCGGAAACTGGATGGCCAGGTTCCAGCAGATCGCCCCGCCCCAGTCGTGCGCCACCACCACGCAGTGCGAATAGCCAAGCGCATTGATGAACTGCACCAGGTCTTCGACAATGTGGCGCGGCCGGTAGGATTCCACGTCGGCGGGCTTGCTCGACAGGTTGAAGCCGCGCAGGTCCGGCGCCACCGCGTAGTGGGTCTTGCCGAACTCGGCGAGCTGCTCTTCCCATTCGTACCAGAATTCCGGGAAGCCATGCACGAACAGCACCAGCGGCCTGCCGCGCTCCCCCGCGCTGGCGTAATGCAGGCGCGTGCCGTTGGGTAAGGTGGCGTACTGCAGATGGCGAATGACTGCAGGTTTGGTCATGGAATCCTCCCTTGCCGCAATGGCTGACTTGTCTCCGATGGACTGGCTGCCGCCCGCGGCGCCCAGGGCCGGCAGGTCGTCCGGTCCACCAGCCGATGCCCTGTCCGCCGCCTGGCGGCTTACTCGCCGCGCAGGGCCGCGACCAGTCCCGCGCGCACCTCCGGTTTGTCGGCGAACGGATCGCTCGGGTTGCGCTGGCTAATGATATCTTCGAAGCGCTGCCGCACGGGCGCCAGTTGCTGCGGATGCGAGTAAATATAGAAACCGTTGTCGCGGATCRCATCGAAGGTGAGTTGCGCCACTTCTGCGGCCGTGACCTTGCCCGAACTGACCGCCTTGTCCGAGAGCGCTTGCGACACCAGTTGCGAACGCGTGGGCGGCGCCTCGTTGGCCAGTTCCGAGGGGCGGTTGCGGCCCGATTGCGTGATGCCGGTCGGCACGAAATACGGGCATAGCACCGAGCAACGCACCTGCTCGCTGACCAGGCTGAGATCCTGGTACAGCGATTCGGACAAGGAAACCACGGCGTGTTTGGAAACGTTATAGACACCCATCGCAGGCGGGCTTAGCAGGCCGGCCATGGAAGCCGTATTCACGATATGGCCTTCGAACGACGGGTCCTTGGCCGCGGCGGCCAGCATCAGCGGGGTGAAGATCCGCACGCCGTGGATCACGCCGTACAGGTTGACGCCCAGTACCCACTCCCAGTCGCGCTCGCTGTTCTCCCACATCAGTCCACCCGCGCCGACGCCCGCGTTGTTGAACAGCAGGTTGACCTGGCCGAAGGCGGCGATGGCGGCATCGGCCAGCGCCTGGACCTGCTCCGCCTTGGACACGTCCACGCGCACGCCGACGACCGGCACACCTTGCGCCTTGAATTCCGCCACCGTTGCGTCCAGTGCATCTTCCTGCACGTCCGCCAGCACCAGCTTCATGCCGAGTCCCGCTCCCAGCCTGGCGAATTCCTTGCCGAAGCCGGATGCGCCGCCAGTGATCACTGCCACCTTGCCCTGGAATTGCTTCATGTTGTCTGCCTCTGGTTGCTCTGGTTGGTATGGGGTTGTCTTGCCAGTCCCGCCGCGCGCCGGTCCTAGCCCGCGCGCAGCACCTGATAGCCCTGGCGCGGGAAATGCACATTGACCGCGCCCGCGCGCGGGTCCTGCCGGCGCAGCACGGCGCGGTGCGCATCCAGCGCCACCAGCACGCCCGCCACCGGGTCGCGCGCGTAGTCGGTCGGCGTCACGGTAACCGCATCGCCGGCCTCAAAACCGCTGTCGGCCGCCACCCCACCGGTCTGCGCCAGCGGATCGGTGCGTTGCGCCACGTCCAGCGCGGCCTCGCTGCCGATCACCCGCACGGTGCCATGGCCGCAGGCCTGCATGCGGTCATACCAGGCCTGCACGGCCGGATACGCGTCCAGCAGCCGGGCCAGTTCGCTGGCGCGCCGGATAAACCAGACGTTGTGATACAGCGAGAAATCCGCCACCGACAGCTCGGGCCCCGCCACGTGCGCCACGCCGGCAGTGAATTGCTGCTCCAGCCGGCCGAAGGTTTCGTGCAGCAGCGCGATGGCCTCGGGCAAGGGCATGCGCAACGCATTGGTGTCGCCACGCATGGCCTTGCGGTCTGCGGCGAAGGCCTGGATCTGCGCTGGCGTGAGATGGCCCAGCATGCTTTGCGCACCGGCCGGCTGGAACAGGTAAGTCACGGCGGCGGTGAACAGCGCGGTATCGAACCAGCTCGCGGCGACACGCGCGCTGGCCGCCTGCGCCGCGGGGTACAGCGCGGGCGCGGGCGCCACGCTGTCGATCACCTCGCAGATCAGCGCGGTATCGCAATAGATGTCCGCGCCCACCTGCAGGATCGGGGTACGCCGGTAGCCGCCTGTCAGCGCCACCACATCCGGCTTGGGCAGGATCGGCGGGACTTCCACCGCCTGCCAGGCCAGGCCCTTGGCGCCCATCAGCAGCCGGATCTTTTCTGAGAACGGCGAGGTTGCGTACTGGTGAAGGATTAGATCGGCCATGTTGTCGTTGTCGCTCTTGTTGTCCAGCTGAAATTGTCCTGATTGCTGCCGTTACCGCCCCGCCTGCTTCAGGGCCTTGAGCGCCATGTTCTCGACCATGCCGGGCGCCAGCAGCCTGAGCCACAGGCCCAGCCTGCCCCTGGCCGTCATCACCAGTTCGCGCTTGCGTGCCGCCATGGCGCCCAGCATCTGGCGCGCGCATTCCTGCGCGGTCATGGCGTCATCCTCGCGCAGCCGGCTTTCGCCCAGCGCGCGCCCGTCCGGGCCGAAGCCGTTGATGCGCGTATCGGTCGCCACCACGCCAGGGAACACCACGCACACATCCACGCCGGTACCGCGCAGTTCGGCCCGCAGCGCCTCGCAAAAGCCCGCCAGCGCGAACTTGCTGGCCGAGTAGGCGGTGCGGCCCGGCACGCCGATCTTGCCGGCCAGGCTGGACACCGCCACCATCAGGCCGCCGCGCTGGCGCAGGTATGGCAGCGCCTCGCGCGTGCACCACATGGCGCCGAAGTAGTTCACGCGCATCACCTGCTCGTAGTAGCTGTAGTCGGAGACTTGCTCGAAGTAGCCGTGGGCCGACACGCCAGCGTTATTGACCAGCACATCGATCCCGCCATATTGCGCAGCCACGGTGGCTACCAGCCGCCTGCAATCGACCTCGTCGGACACGTCGGCGCGCCAGACCGCCACGTCGGCGGCCGGGTGCTGGCGGCGGATGCGTTCCGCCAGCGCGTGCAGCATGTCCACGCGGCGGGCCGCCAGCGCCAGGCGCGCGCCTTGCCGGGCCAGCAGCACGGCCAGTTCCGCGCCGATGCCGTCCGAGGCGCCGGTAATCAGAACGACCTTGCCGGTAAACGGTGCGAAGGCAGCCATGGCGTCAATCCAGCAGGTCGGGTTGTTCCTTGACGATGCGGGCGTACAGCGGCTGGAACTGGAACCAGCCTGCCTGCGCGGTGCCGACGATCGAGTAAGCCTGGCGCGCGGCCGCGTCCGAGATGACCTTCAGGGGCGCGTTGGTGCGCGCGGCGGCAGCCTCGGCCAGCAACTGCACCTGGCAGGAACGCTCCATGGTGATAAACCACCAGGCGGCTTCGTCCACCGTCTTGCCCACAGTCAGCAGCCCGTGGTTCTGCAGGATTGCGGCCTTGTTGCCGCCGAGCGCGGTGGCAATGCGCTGGCCCTCGTCCAGTTCCACCACCACGCCGCCGAAATCGTCGTACAGGGCATGGTCGTTGTAGAAGGCGCACACGTCCTGTGTCAGCGGATCGAGCGGCCGGCCCAGCGTGGACCAGGCACGGCCATACGTGCTGTGCGAGTGCGCGGCGGCCCCTGCGTCGGCACGGGTCTGGTGCACGCGCGAATGGATGGCGAAGGCGGCGGCGTTGACCGGGTAGTCGCCCTCCACCACTTCGCCGTGGTGGTCGCAGCGGATCAGGTTGGAGACCTTGACCTGGCTGAAGTGCACGCCGAAGGGGTTGACCCAGAACGTGTCCGGAAACTCCGGATCGCGCGCCGTGATGTGGCCGGCCACGCCTTCATCGAAGCCAAACTTGGAGAACAGCCGGAAGGCCGCCGCCAGCCGCTGCTTGCGGTGCAGGCGTTCCTCGGCCGGCGTATCGAACTTGGGCGGACGCGGCAGCACGCGATATTTGGCTTTCACCTCTTCGGACAGGCCGGCAGCCATTTCGTCCTGATCGGCCAGCGGCCTGGCTTGTTCTGCTGGAGCATTCATGGGGTGTCTCCTTTTTTTCGTCATTCATACCACCGGTTTGCGTTCCCTCTCCCACAAGCGGGAGAGGGAACGTCCGCAGGCCCGTCCTTACACCAGCTTGACCAGCTGCTTGCCGAAATTCTTGCCCTTGAGCAGGCCCATGAACGCTTCCGGCGCGCTCGCCAGCCCTTGCGCGACGCTCTCACGGAACTTGAGCTTGCCTTGCGCCACGGCGGTGCCCAGCTCTTGCAGCGCTTGCGGCCACACGTCCATGTGTTCGGACACGATAAAGCCTTCCACGGTCAGGCGCGACACCAGGATCAGTTGCGGGTTCTTCAGCGGCATCGGCTGGCCATCGTAGCCGGCGATCATGCCGCAGATGGCGATGCGGCCGAAGGCGTTCATGCGGGCCAGCACCGTATCGAGTATCTCGCCCCCCACGTTCTCGAAGTAGCCGTCCACGCCATCCGGGGTGGCTTCCTTGAACATGGTGTACAGCTCCTTGCTGTCCTTGGCCGCCTTGTAGTCGATGCAGGCATCGAAGCCCAGCTCATTGACCACGTAGTCGCACTTGTCCTTGCCGCCGGCAAAGCCGACCACGCGGCAGCCCTGCAGCTTGGCCAGCTGGCCCACTACGCTGCCGACCGCGCCGGAAGCCGCGCTCACCACGATGGTCTTGCCGGCCTTCGGCTGGATGATCTTGTTCAGGCCATACC
>NZ_JBFTLX010000035.1:0-72753 GCF_056396665.1 Cupriavidus sp. 05T313
GTCCCAATCATTTCCATAAACAGGTCGTAACTGAAGCCATTTTCCAGGCTAAGCTCGCGCTTGCGTAGCAGGCACACGGCATCTAATTGGGCCGTCATCTTGTCGTTGCCAACCATGACATGAACGCAGCGATAGCGTGATGTGTACTCCTTCTCTGGCTTGCAACGTCCACGTGCTTTGGCAAAGGTTTCCTCAGCGATCCAGCCATGCCAGTTACTGCCCTGGATCGGCCTTACCTCGGTTTTTATTGCCGGGTCACCGCAGTTTGATGTTTGGTATGCTGAACTCATCACCAGCGTCGGCAGGCTATCTCCGGGTTTCAATCGGAATACGCTGTGACCTTTAGCAGTCAACTTTCTTTCGATTCCGATCTCTTCGACGATGAAGGCAACGCTATCGCCCCCACGGGGGTCGAAGTTCGGATCGTATTGAAAATCCATTTCCATGACGGCATAGTCCTTGTTTTTATATGAACTGGTGCACCCGAACCCAATCACTTGATCAGAGACGCTTTTCAAAGCCGGAGTTCTCAATGACATGCCACATTGCTCCTCCACTTTGGAAGAAGTACGATTAGTTCCGATGCTGCGAAGACGAGCCGCGTCAGTTGCCGATTGCGCATAGGCGATCGAATATAAAAGCAGCCCGCATGCTGCGATAATGCGCCGAATCATGGATCCTTTCCTATCTCAGTGGAGCAGGCATTGTCTGCCCACATATACTTCCAGAAATCTCCGGAAGTATTTTTCATCATGAATTCCGAATATTTCTGAATTCGGTTACTCCATAAAACGGAGCGTCCCAAGCATTTCCATAAAAAGGTCGTAACTGAAGCCACTTTCCAGGCTAAGCTCGCGCTTGCGTAGCAGACACACACCTCCTAATTGGGCCATCATTTTTTCGTTGCCAACCATGACGTGAACACAGCGGTAGCTGTGATTGCTCGTATCCGGCACGTGCAATACCAAGTGCGAGAAGGAGCAAGCCGTTGGGCGGGCCCGCCGCGCCAAACCAGAACCAAGGACCGCGCGCGCGGTTAGCGACGCCGCCCGGGCACCACTCTGTGCGGCCACCGCAGCCCGGAAACCCTTCTGTCAATGAGCCTCCTAACGATGTGCTCGGAAATTGGGCAAAAGATGTGCATAACACAATGGGTTGTACGTCATCACTCTCTACTGACCTACTTGTTTGGCAAGCCTAGCTTTCAAAATTAGAGCCTCATATTTTTTAATAAAAATATTCCCCGAAGATGTATTTGGAGCGCAAAATTTTGTTGTCAGGACATTTTTTTTATCGCCCAGCGCAATTGATACGCATTTTGCGGTCAGTGAATAGCCGTCATTCCTCTTGTATTTAGGCAGCATCTGCATAAATCCGACCCACTCACCTATATACCCCTCCATTCCACTGACAAATACGTGCCGAGCCGGATAATTTTCTATCTGGTGTCGAGTAAAATTCTGGCCATCGATTTCTTCGTATGAAAAATAGTACCTCCCATCATCCAAGTATAATCTGTCAGCATCTGATATCACGGAATCAATGCCATGCCTATCATCAAGGGAGAGATAATTATCCCCACCATAATTAGTGTGGTTTTCTATTTCATAATAGCAATCAGAAATCATCTTAAATTTAAATTCCCTGCTCTCAGGCAACTCAAAATTACACCTCGACTCCGAAAATGCGGTGGAGGATGAAACCGCACACATCAGCGCAAGCACGGCAAAATAGAATAATTTCATCAATCAATCCATTATCAGCTTGAAGTCAACTGAAAATCCATCGACCATATCGGAAAGATACGAATACGCGTGTCTTGTGAGCCTTAGTCGTTCGTCAAACCCAACCGCCTGCGCATTCACGCAAAGCGTGACATTTCTGATCGCACTGGCTAACGCTGTCGAGTCAATATCCTCATCAAACGATACTCTTTCGACCCAATAATTAATGCCTAATTTCCCCAACGGAACAAGGACGTGATTCTCGTTATAACGGTATCTCTGCTTGCTGGCCCAATAATATCCGCTCACATCGCAAGCATTATAAGCCTCTGCAATCACGCTTTCCGGGCCTGGGTCAGTTGCGAAATTCGCACCACCACGATATTTGCTATAATTTCGATAATTATCCCCACCCGTCAGCTGAATCATCCCTTTTCCGGAAAAACGTACGCCGTCCCCGGGATCGCAATTCCCGAGAGGGGACAGTGTTTTCATCTGACCGCCAATCAATCTTTGAACTGGCGTATGACATCGTCCCTCATAATAATTCGTGAGGTAAGCCACCGAGCCATTCTCCCGCATAGAAGAATAGAGACCTGTTTCATGCAGCGTTTGCCCAAACCAGTTTGCCATTCTTGGCTTCGATGTAATTCCATATCTATTCATACAGACACTTATCGCAGGATAAAGATTGGTTGGTCGCACCACACGACCGCTGTTATCGTTTCGTCCATCTTTAAAAATTTTCGATAACGATTGAATCGTGCGATTCGATCCAGCTGGAATAGCCTGAGCCAGTTCTCGGATGTTCAGCCACCCGCACTTCCTGAAATGGCGGATGAATTCAAGTGGGTGAAAAAACCAGAGTTTCTGTGCTGGAGGGAGTCCTGTTGCATCCCAGAATTGTAATCTCACCTGAAAATCGATAAATTTCTTATACCCATCAGGATTATTTTCGTAAAATCCACCTTGATCCGTGATCTTTGCGTATCGTGTTTCATTGTTTTTACTATCCCACTCGCTTGGAGCCTCACATACAAAACCACGCAGCTTGGCGCGAACATCATGTGCCATCACATAGCCGCGCAGTTCATCGTCCTTGCTCCATTCCTTCGGGTTGGGCACCACAGACGACGCGCTTGTAACAGTCGCTGCCGGAGCGGTGGTGGAGGCGGAAGACGCATTAACATCGTTCAGCAATTGCTTCAAGGCATCGACATCGCACAGCGCATCACTGTCAAATGGGCTGTTAGTGTCACTGACCTTTCTCCAGTTCATGAAGAACGGAAAATCAGCGTCAGAGGTTTTTATAACCTTATGGTCGCTAATATCGATATAGCCCGCTTTGCCATCAGTGTCGAATACCACGGAAATCCAAGTGCGGCGATCGCCGGCAGCCTGTAACGTAATCGACGGATTAAGAACCCGCCCGAAGCGCTGCATTTCATAGCCGTCCGCAGGGCAAGCGGGATACAACGCCGTTGCCCGCTTGAAGAGATCGTACTCATAATCCGCGTACGCATCCGGCATGGGATCAAGTGTCAGCGGTCGGAGCGGTGTTCCGTCTCCTATATCGAGCCATGAGCGGGTGTAGCGCTGGCCGCGGTCGAAAAACGCCTCGACATACAAGGTTTGGCCATCGGCAAGTGTTCCGGCCTGCTGCCCAGCGAACGTTATGCCGTGAATCTTGGAGTTACCATCGGGCGAAGGATTGACCGGCGACGGCAGGAAGGTGCTCGGACCACGAATCACATAGTACGTACTTCCCCAACAATCTGAGGTCGTAGATGTGACTAGTTGCTGCTGTCCTAGCTGGGTTGCATCGAAATACCCGTGGGGTCCGGTGAAGTCATCCGGCATCATGAAAATCTCGAAGTGCAGGTACGGAATGCCATGGCACTTGCCCACGTAACCAAGGACATCTTTTCTGCAAACTTTCTGTCCCTCGCCGGAAACGGCTCCCTTTGTAGAGTGCTTCAGCCAGGATGGAAACGCGTAGTGTGCTGGCGCCGGGATCGGCGGAAGACCTCGGCTGTTCTGCTCGTCCAGATCCATCAAATGTATGTAGAGCGAATAGAATGTCAGCTTGCGACCGTTGCCGGTCTCTGTCGTGTGCTTCAGCAGCACAAAGCCCGTATTGCTGTTCAGTTCAGGCGTTCCATCCGCTTTTTGCACACCATCGCTGATCGGCTTCTGGCTCACGCCATATGCCACAACTTCACCGTCGGCAATTGCCCGCACCTCAAGATTCTGGTTACTGGGATACAGATGTACGCCGGTATGCCAGCGGCGATCAAAGGCAACCGGATAGATGCCGTGTGCCAGTTCGTATCCGTCCACTTCGTCCATCATGGGATCAACTGGATATCGTTTCGGCACATCGCCGGAACTGGCGGACATGCCGTCAGACGTCAGGCCCGAAGCGGGAAGGAATGGAGGGCTGATGAGCATGTTTAGCGCGATATGTTGTAGGAATTCGTTGCATTGAAATTGCTTTTTGGAAGCGCTGGCAACGGGGCATTGACACTAGCAGGGCCTTCGAACGTGAACGATGCTGCCTTGATCTTGAAATCGCCCGGGCAGTGGAACACGACATTGCCGTTCTCGATCGTAAGCGCGGCGCCGCCGCTCGCCATGACAGTCTTCGTGCGCCCTGTAACCAACACGTCGGCGCTGGCGCTTGCCACCCGCAGTTGCTTGTCGGCAAACAGGTCCATCGCGTCGCTCTGTGCCTGAATCTCGACCTTGCCCTTCGCCGCGAAGATCTTCAGCCCGAGCTTGTGCGCGCACAGCGAGATCAGGTCGCCGGCGGCCAGCGTGAAGCGCTTTACCGCGCTCACGTCAACGTGCCTGCCGGCGCTTACCATCACGTTTGCGCTGGCGGCCTGCTGGATCGATTGTGGGGTCACCAGCGCGATGCCGCCTGGTGCGCTGGCGATCAGCCCTGCGCTCTTGAGCTGGTCCAGCGCGTCTTTCAGGCTCGCCTGGGTCGCCTTGTCGGCGGGCACGGCCTTCGCCTGCGTGGTGGTGTCGACCAGCGCGGTCACGCGGCTCAGGGCCAACTGAAGCTCCTGGAGCGCCGCCTGCATCTCAAGCTGCGGGGCATTCGGGCTCGACAAGCCGTCGGCTGACAGCATCAGGCCCTTCGCCCCGTGCACGGTGCCCCAGCCCTGCGTGCTGATCTCGAAGCCCTCGCCGCGCTTCTGTTTCTGGCTGTCGACCAGATAGCCAAGGCTGACCGACGACTTCATGTAGACCGTCGCGACCTTCGCGCCTTCGTGGCCCTTCAGATCCTCGAAGCGGATCTTCGCGCCATGGAGCGGCGAGCGCCATATCGCGCGGCTGTGCCAGCCCGCCTTGCCATGTACGATGTCCGGGTGCGCATAGTCATGCAGCGCCCCGGCGATATACATGCGGTCCACGTCCCCGTTGGTGCATTCGAGCCGGACCTCCGTGCCCGGCAGCAGCGGCGAATGGAAGCCGCCCTGGTATGACGCGCTTGGGCGCATGAGGCGCAGCGGCATGGTGTTCACGCCCCGCTTGCCCGTGCGGCGCTGGAAATGCGGCAGTGCCCGGTAGCGGCCGTATTCGTCCAGCCACGCGTAAGGGCCGTCGTCGCCCGACTCGATGGTGGCGACCAGCGTGCCGCCGATCCTGCGCCAGTCCCGCTCAGGGACGTACTCAGGGCGATACGTCAGATGCGAGGGCGTTGCCTCGAACGTGTTGATGACCGGCTGGCTGCGACTGCCTGTCGTGACCAGCTTCGTGATCACGACACCGTATTCGGCCTCGGGCATCTTGTGGTTGGTCAGGCGCACCACCATGCCGGGCATCATGCCGATCACGTTGCTCGTGCCCCTGAACGTGGTCTGCCGGGCGATCAGTTCATCGCGTCTGGCGTCGGCCAGCATCTGCCCGACCTCTGCCGTGTGGTGGTGCTCGGTGCCGCGGTTCACGCTGCCGTACACGGAGTGGTCGTCGCGCGCGACGTACGACTCGGCCTTCAGCGGATCACCAGGCGTACGGTAGTTTTGCTCCCGTAACTCGACCACGGCCGGCACCAGTTTGCGGACCGGACTGATCGACAGCACCGCCTCGTGCCAGTTGCCCGAGAGGCCGGAAACCGGCATCAGCGGCACCTCGAGCGCGCGCACGTAGCCGCGGGGCGAGTTGCCGAATACGATCGTGTCGCGCTGTGGTCCGTCTCCCTTGCGGCCCTGCTTGAAGTAGATGAAGATGCCGGCGCGCCGGCAATAGCGCGACACAAAGTTCCAGACGGTCTCCTCGTACATGACCGTCTGCTCAAAGCGCTCCTCGACGCCTTCCAGCTTGAACTCGACGTCGAATGACTCGATCAGGTGGCGGTCGATGATCGACTCGGCGATCAGTTCCTTTAGCGTCTTGTCCAGGAAGATTCCCGAGTCGTACACCTGCCTGTACAGGGCAACACGTGGCTCGATGCGCAGCCTGTAGGTGGACTCGTCACGGCTTGTGCTGAGACGCTCCCATTGCGTCACCACGCCATTGACCGTGCGTGCAGGACTGACTACCGGGTCGACCAGACCCGGCAACGATGGGATCGCGGCGCGTTCGTCGATCGTAAAGGTCGAGCGACGCCCCACGCAGGCCGCGCCGTCGATCGCCTTGTCGATCGACGTGACGGTGATGTCAGCCACGTAGGTTTCGTTGAACCCTTCCTCAAGACGGAACTCCAGAACATCCAGCGGCGAGGTGAGCGTGGCTACCGAGAGACCGAGGTGCTGGGTCAGCCTGGCACTCGGATGCTGCAAAACGTCAATGAGGGTTCGCATGGCGGCAGTGAAATCCGGTTTCTCGTTGATCGGCATGGACGCGCTGCGTGTGCCAGTGCCATCTAGCGGAACAGGCTAGCTCACCACATCAAGGGCTGTCTATCGGACAAGTCCGAATCTGGCGCCATCCACTGACGAAGCGTTTTCCAATGGCGGGGGAGCCTGGAGAGCCAGATAGCCAACGCATTTCCATCGGTTGATGAGCCTCGGTTAAACAAGGCCCGTTTGGTATTGACAGCCGATGGGAGGCCGGCTAGCGGGGATGGTTGATCATCGCCGGATGATCATCGACTTGTACGAAACAGGAATCCGCACCATAGCAGGCGCGCGCCATACTCGAGGGCACCGAGACGCTGGAATTCTTTCCCGCCGCGAACGCGCACGCGCGCTGCGCATGGATCGCCTCGGCGCCGGGCCGGCTGCATTATCGCCAGATGAAGCGCAACAACCGGGGGCTGGTATTGCGCTATCTGCGCACACCATAGCAATCCTTGCGGCCAGTTTCCTGATTCTCCTCACGGCGCCACCTCGCGACTGCAACACAATTCAATCGGCCTGAATTCGATCGCGGCTGATGACCTTCTCCCACTCGGTCATCTGCACCTTGATAAACCGAGATGCTTCCGATGGCGTTCCTGCCACGACCGCACCGCCGAGGTTACTCACACGTTCCCGGCTCTCGGACTCGCTCATTGCCTTGCGAATCGCTTCCGAAAGACGCTGTACGATGTGGGGTGGTGTGCCGGCAGGAGCAAACACGCTGTTCCACTCGTACACCTCATAGCGCATCACTCCCTCTTCTGCCATGGTCGGCGTGCCGGGCAGGGCTGCGACACGTTTGTCGCCGGTCACGGCAAGCGCGCGGAGCTTTCCGGCGCGGATATGAGGCAAGGCGGAGGCCGTGTTGGCGAAGAAGACCGGGACCTGACCGGCAATGACGTCAGCCAAGGCCGGGCCGCCGCCCTTGTAGGGGACATGTAGCAACTCGATTCCCATGGACTGCGCAAACATCGCACCAGCCAAGTGCTGTGCGGTCCCATTCCCACCTGATGCATAGGCAATTCGACCTGGCTCCTTGCGAGCCAATGACACCACATCACCCACCGAGGATGCAGGAAAACCAGGATTCGCGACCAGGATGTTCGGGAACAAGGCAATCAACGATACCGGCACGAACGATCCGATGGGGTCATAAGGCAGTCGTTTGTACAGGGCCGGGTTGATCGCAAACGATGATGCATCCAGCAGCAGCGTATAGCCATCCGGATCCGTTTTTGCGACCAGATCCGCGGCAATCCTACCCCCAGCGCCAGGGCGATTGTCGACCGTGACCCTTTGCCCCAGTTCCTGGCTGAGAAGAGGCGACAGCAGGCGTGCCATTGCATCAGCACCTCCGCCCGGTGGATAGCCCACGACTAACCGGATAGGTTTTTCCGTCGGCCATGCCGTCGCTTGCGCGTGGCTACCGATCAGGCCACAGCAAAGCACGGCTATAGATGCACAGACTGCGAATCGCATAGGTCTCCAATCAATTTGCGGCTACTTCCCGAGCGGGCCGCTATAACGCGAAGGTCCCGCTTAACACCATCGGGGTTGACAGGCCTTCAACGAGTCTCGGTGCGGTACTGAAACTCGTCTCCGTTACCCAAGGCCAGGCGATATTCCACAGGCTTATCCGCCATATCGAACGCAACACGAGTTACCGACAATGCCGGGTGGTGCTCAGCCACACGAAGCAGTTCCGCTTCGCGTCCGCCTAGCCTGGTAAAGCTCAGATCATCGACGGCTCGACAGACCGTCACCCCGCAACGTACCGCGTAAAACGGATACAACAGAGCGGGGAATTCGCGGGGTTCAAGTACGGACAACCCGCGAAATCTCACCTCCGGCAGCCAAATGGTCTCGAGCAATCGGACCATTCCCTTCCAACTGCGCTGCCGTGACAAGTGCACTACCTGCGCGCCTTCTTCCAACCCTAGCTTCGCGGCCACGTCGACCGGTGCGGGCAAGACCTGCCTAGACATGATGCGAGACTGCGGAAGCTCTGCGCTGTCATCATCACAGCGAAGAAATCGCGTCATAAAGGCCCCGTATAGGGCACCTCTCACATAGGTCCCGCGGCCCTGCGCCCGCTCGAGCATGCCTTGGTCCACCAACACGTGAATCGCCGCGCGCACAGTTCCGACCGCGACGCGATAGTGCTGTGCCAAAGCGCTCTCCGTTGCAATCGCTGTACCTGGCGCCCACTCACCAGCCAAGATACGCGCCTTCAGCGAACCAGCGATTCTCGACCAGAGCGGTGAGGTGCCGACGAGCAAAGCATCATCGAATTCAGCAGGGATTCCGGAGGAGGCAACAGATTTCATTAAATAAAAATCACTAAAATATTTGGCCATACTATTCTTCTATCAAACAACAAGTCAAGTCCACTTGAATAAAATCGTACTTTTCCTAATAGAATAGGAATAATCCTATTTACCTTTGTTTTATTCTGTTTTCAACTCTAACGATTGACAATCAATTTCATATATTCTTCTTCGATCGCTGCGGCTGCACCCGGGGCCCCGTATCGCCCAGACTACAGGACTGACCTAGCCGAATGGAGGACGGTTGCCGGCAAAAGCGGGGTTCGTGTGGGCGTTGTAGCGTTGTAGTCCAGCCTAGCTTTCCTGGCATCGACAACAGTGCGCTTTCGCGTCCACTCCCTCATCGCGGGGATGTGTGACGTGCTGGAGCCCGATACACATCAGAAGACGAAATGGTACGGCTACACCGATTTGACTTGCGTGGCCCGCGCCGGAACCCCTCATGGCACGATGCGCACTGGCATGCGCTGCTGGGGGCGGCGTATGCACTGGGCTGGCACCTGGCCCCGCCCGGTCGCCGCCGGTCTGTGCGGACTGGTTGCCGCCGGTTCCGATCGCGCTGGCGCCCGACCATTTCGGCAAGCCTGTGCCGACGGCACCGATAGATGAACCAATGACGGCTTGTGCCACTCACCGGCATCGACATCAACCCGTGTACATCAAGCTGAGTGCCCCACTTCGGGTGAAATCCGACTTGCAGCACCAGGCATGCGCACTGTGCCCATATGAAGGTGACCCGGAGCTGCTGCGCCAATTGGTAGCCCCGGCAGCAACCGATGTTGACCAGGGTCGCGCGTCCGTTAGTCCTTGCCCTCCAAAATACCTGTCAGTGCTTCCGTCAGCGTGGTCACGACCTGCGCGCCTTTGCTCGCTGCAGCGTTGCCAGCGCCATTGGTTTCACGGAAATACTGGATGGAATATTCCCATGGCTGGAAATTCAATAGCCCTTGTTTCAGTTCATCTACCCTGCCCTGCAGGCGTTCGACTTCGTCGCTGCTTAGCATCTGGACCACCGCGGTGGGGCGCGGTGCCCGCACATTGCCCGGGTCGACCGACAGAACCCACTTCTGACGCGGCAGCCGTGAGTCCGACAACTTCAGCACGGAAATAGCCCCGAGGAAGGCAGCCGATGCGGATGGGACATCCAGCGTCAGTACGGCGTCACCGTAACTTGCGCGAATCTGTTTCCCGTGTGTCGACACGGAAAAACCCTCCCCGCCGAGGAAGACGTGAAACTCCTTTTTTAGCTCGTCGAGGATCCGCTGCCTGTCTTTGATCCGGAGGGCAATGAGCTTATCACCCAGTTTAGCTTCCTCTTCCCTCAATTCTTGAATTCGCTTGAAACCTTCCAGGGCCATGCCTGCACTCCTTGATCTGACAAAATCGATTGACGAAAAACGTTGACGGCCTGTGACTCGTGGCGGTCGATCTCGCGCCGGTCCAATCTATCTGGCATTTGCTCCGGAAATCTCATCCGATATGGATGGGTTCCCTTCAAGAACAAAACTCGTCAAGATGGAAAATCTCAATCTGGCTGAGACGCCCATACTTTACTCGGTTTCAGTGTTTCAGTCATTGCAAGGTTCGCATAACCTATTCAATCAATCTTGTTTTCCATGGATGTAGCAAATCTACGACACAGATAGGACGAGTAAATGATTAAAGGAATCGGATGAATCATATCTTTCATAACGATTTTTTCCACTATCGCTATTCTTTATAAGGCGCTAAAAAAAATTAGTACTTGTCCCATTGATTCCAATGAGGCATTACGCTCAAATCGGGGCTACATTTGCGCACATAGCCCATCCGGAGAGAGAGCGTATGCAGAAGAACAAGCGGCCCATCGGCATTTGGGAGGCCCAGCCATGAAGCGAAGAATTGCCTGCGTTAACGACGAACTGGAGGATGGTGGCAGGATCCTGCCCTCTCCAGGCCGAGGTTGCACTTTTGGCGATCCCGCTCGCCAGACAGCGATGATCGGAGGCCAGGCATACTGCGAAGCCTGCAAGAGCACTGGCACGATTGCCAAGGCCGGCGGGCCACGCCGGATGCAGTTCATGGGCGAGATTGCCCTGGACGGCGATATTGTCCTGTGCCGGTGCCCGACGCCGCCGCGCATTGTTGCTCTGCTTGCCGGCGAAAAATGGTTCGACGATATGGGCGCACGCAATGGCGCACCCGCGGCCATCTCCCCCGCACAGAGCATATTTGCGGCATCCAACCCGCAGTACGACCAACAGATCCAGCTCATCAACGAGCAGACGGGGCAACCGTTGGCGCGCGTGAGATATCGCCTCATCGGTGAGCTGGGTACGTTTGACGGCCGCACTGACGAACAGGGGATGAGTGAGCGCGTCGCCAGCGACACCGCATCGACCATGAAGATCGAAATCTTGGGGGCCGGGCGCCTGATGCGGCCGATCAAGACGGTTAAGGTGCAACATACGCCTATCGAGGACCGGGCGCCGGTCAAGGTCTATCTGTTACAGCCCCGCGGCACGCTGTATTGGGGCAGTGCCGAGCTGGACGGCGGATATGTTCAGCCGCTGCTCGATGCGTTCCGGAAGGCGGGGATTGCGCACTGCTTCGCTGGRCTGACCCATGCCGCTGGCGCAGCCATGCCAAATGGAAACGAATTCGCTGGCACATTGCTTGACGCTATCCATTCGGGAATGCCGATCCGCTCGCGCGACGACAGCGAGTGGACGATTGCGGGCGGTATAGCGATGGAGGCTCCGCAGTTCAACCTGATCGGCTACAGCTACGGCTCTCTCCTGGCCGCGCAAACCGCATGGTCATATGCCCGTGCCGGCCACGTGATCGACCATTTGGTACTGGTGGGCTCACCGATTGAGGCGGGGTTCCTTTCACACCTGCGCAACCACGAGAACATCCGCAAGACCATCGTTATCGATCTGGAGCCGTTCGGAGACCCGATCTACGCCGGAATGCCTTGGCGCGAGCTGGTTGAATCGGTGCCGATGCTTGAGAGCCAGATGCTCGCCGGCAAGTGCGAGGGGCACTTCTACTATGCCCATGTTGTGAGAGACAGCCCGAAACGATGGGCTGCGCTCGCCGAGCGTGTTGCGGCGGAGGGCCTTAGATGACTACGCGCACCAAGGCCCTTGTGCGCATCGTCCCCGGCCTCGGAGCACTTCTCGCTCTCGATGGGCTCGGCCTGGCCGTGGCTACCATCCTGGTGACAAACTGCGTGCTCCGCCCGCCATGGGCACAGCATCAACAGATGCGCACTGCGACCCGCAAAGATGAAGTCACGCTCGTCACACTCTTCCGATGAACAGCCTCTTCTAGCGCTGCGCCACGGCCTCGAAGCGCGCCGCCACGACATTGTCGGCCCCGAGCAGATCGAGCTGGTGGCCCGCGATGCGATAGCGCCGTACGGTTTCCAGGGCGCGCAGGATCTGCGTTTCCTGGGCCATGCCCTGTGCGCAGGCCATCATGGTGCCTGCCAGGCCTTTGATGCGAAGCTGGTCCCCATCGACTTCAAAGCCGCCCATCAGGCTGTTGCAGCCGCCATTGCCTGACAGTCGCGCTTCGTCGGTGGCAAGGATCAGGTGCGGTTCCCGCTGGTGCTCCGCCACGCTGACCGGCGCATCGCCTATCCGCGTGAGCTTCCAGTAAGTCCCGCGCAACGGACTGTCAGGCACCTGGGCGGATGGTTTCCCCTCGCCCCTCGAAGCCGATACCAGCTGCAACTGGAGTGGCGCATTGCTGCCGTCGAGCGCCGGGACATGCGTGTCGGTGGTGAACAGCAACCGGCCGTGCTGCCGGATCACCGCCCGCACGGCGTAGCGATGGCCAGGTTCAATCGCCTGGTCTTGGTAGGCAACCCCGAAATGAAAGGGTGGCTGGCCCGCCGGATCCAGCGTGGAGCGGCCGATAACCTTGGCTGGCGCTCCGGCGCGCGATACGTCTTGCAGCGTGACTTCAAACACGGCATCGGGAGGCAACGCGATACGCTCGCGATAAGCCGCCGTGCCCGTCACGGTGCCGGCCAGCGCAGGCAACGCCAGGGCGGCAACGATCGCTGCAAGAGTTTGGCGTACGGGGTTCTTCGACATGGTTTTCTCCGTTCTCGGGTTCATTGGGTTGACTCGTGAAGCCTTCACGCAATCACGACTATGTAGTTTTCCGGACAACTGCTGACTATATGCCACGCGTCGAGCCTGCACCTTCCGTTTCAGGATTCCGCAGCGTCCACGTCGATGCAATAGGCCTACATAACACACTTCTGGCGTAACGCTTTTGCCGGGCATCAAACTCGCGGTTATTCCCCAAAACTCGCGATCACACAATGCAGCGGGAATCAGGCCGGCAGCACAAAGTACAATGACGGCCCTTCACTCGGTCCTGAATCAACCGGTCACCCACTGATGATCACGTATTGAGTTTCACTTCGCATCCGATTGGGAGTATTCATGCGAAAAAGCGTTACCCCAGCCGTTCATCCCGTACGCTGTGTACTGGGAAAACGAGCAATGAAATGTAGCAAAAATATAACAAAGACACGCACTTTACACAGGCCTGCATGGCAATGCCATCTCGATGCCGTGCGATTGAAGCCTTCGGCCGCCGCGTTGTTATTTTTCCTGCTGCCTGGCATTGCGGCCGCCGATGGTGCCCGGGACTGGATCAATCTCCCGATCGACACGAATCTGGTCTATCTCTACTACAACCATGTTCAGTCCAACACGCAGCTCGACACGACCCTTCCAGTGCAAGGTGTTGACACCACCATGAACATGGCGTTGGTCCGCTATGCGTATTCCTTTCCGGTTGCAGGCAAGACCGGCGGCATCCAGTTCCTGCTGCCCTACAGCTGGGCGACAGCCACCATCGATAGTTCCATTGCTCCGCTGGCTTCGCGCGAGTTCAGCAAGAACGGCGTGGGAGACCTGACCGTTGTGCTGGCAGCCAACCTGTTTGGCGCGCCGGCAATGACGCGCGAGGCATTTGCCAAGGCCACACCACAGACGCTTCTTACCGCGGCAGTCTTCCTCACCGTGCCCGTCGGGCAGTATGACCGGAACAAGCCGGTCAACTTCGGTGGAAATCGTTGGGTAGTCAAGCCACAGCTTGCATTCAACTATCCCTTTGGCAACTCGATGCTGTCCGTCAATGGCAATGTTTCGCTTTACACGGAGAACAGTGAATACTACAAGCCGGATGGCCACGGAAAGCTTCAGCAAGAACCGTTGGGGACGCTGGAGGCGCACTACAGCTACAGCTTCAACCGCGCGCTGTGGGCGGCGGTGGACATGGTCTATAGCAACGGTGGGCAGACCAGGATCAACGGCGTCAAGCAACACAACGCACAGGACACACTGAAGCTTGGTGTCAGCGGAAGCTTCAATTTCACCCCCACGGATGCCGTCTCGATGTCCTACCTCAAGACCGTCAGCACGCCTGCAGGCGCTGCGGATGTGAAAGTGTTTTCCATCAACTACAACCACGCCTGGTAGTGGGCCGACACCCTTTCCGTGAATACCGATAACGACAAAGAACTATAAACATGAAGAGAAAACCAGGTTCCCGGCGACGCCTTCTGGCAATGGCGCTTGCCCTTGCGAGCACCCCCGCACTCCTTTTTGCGCAATCCGCCCCGGCGCCTGGCAAACCCGCCACGGACCGGACCCGCCAAGCCAATGCCGCCATTCTCAAGGAACTTCCGTTTAACGACCGGACCGACTTCGAATCGGCGCAGCGCGGTTTCATCGGCACCACACCCAACCTGGTCATTCGGGCAGAGAATGGCAAGCACGCCGCCTGGAACTTGCCGGCATACGATTTTCTCAAGGCCGAGGGGGCGCCCGACACCATCAACCCCAGTCTGTACCGCATGGCTCAGCTCAATATGTTCAACGGGCTGTTCGCCGTTGTCGACCGCGTCTATCAGGTACGCGGCTTCGACCTGTCCAACATGACGATTATCGAAGGTGACACCGGACTTATCCTGATCGATCCGCTGATCAGCAAGGAAACCGCGAAAGCCGCGCTTGACTTGTATTACCAACACCGGCCGCGCAAGCCGGTCGTGGCCGTGATCTACACCCACAGCCACGTGGATCACTATGGCGGCGTCAAAGGCGTCGTGAACGAGGCGGATGTAAAGGCTGGCAAGGTAAAGATACTGGCGCCCGAGGGCTTCCTGGAAGAAGCGGTCAGCGAAAACATCTATGCCGGTACCGCCATGAGCCGCCGGGCCACGTATATGTATGGATCGCTACTGCCGMGCGGGGCGCAAGGCCAGGTCGATGGCGGGCTCGGCAAGAGCACCTCGCTTGGCGAGGTCACCTTGATCGCCCCCACCGATTCGGTAAAAAAGACTGGCGAGACACGCACGATTGACGGCGTGCAGATGGAATTCCAGATGGCGCCCAATACCGAAGCGCCTGCGGAAATGCTGATCTGGTTCCCGCAGTTCCAGATGCTCAACATGGCCGAAGATGCCACGCACACCCTCCACAACCTCTATACGCTGCGTGGCGCTCAGGTGCGCGATGCCAGGGAATGGTGGAAGACCGTCAACGAAGCGATCAATCGCTATGGCGTGCGCGCCAGGGCCGTGATCGCCCAACACCATTGGCCGACCTGGGGCGACGCCATCGTTCCGTTCCTGGAGAACCAGCGTGACATGTTCAAGTACCTTCACGACCAGACGCTGCATCTTGCCAACCAGGGCTACACGTCGGTAGAAATCGCGGAAATGCTGAAGCTCCCCGACAGCATTGGCAAGCAATGGTACAACCGGGACTACTATGGCACAGTCAATCACAATGCCAAGGCGGTCTACCAGCGTTACCTCGGCTGGTACGACTCTAATCCCGCAAACCTGTACAAGCTGCCGCCCACCGAGGCCGCCAAGCGTTACGTGGAGTTCATGGGCGGTGCGAAAAGCGCTATCGGGAAGGCCCGGCAATCGTTCCAGGAAGGCGATTATCGCTGGGTGGCGGAAGTGATGAACCACGTCGTCTTTGCCGATCCGGATAACAAGGAGGCGCGCGAGCTGGGGGCCGACGCGCTGGAGCAACTCGCCTACCAGACCGAGAGTCCCACGTGGCGTAACGAATTCCTGATGGGCGCCCTGGAATTGCGGCACGGCGCCGTCAAGCTACCGGGCTCCGGCGTGGCCTCGGCCGATACGGTAAATGCGATGACCGCCGACATGATCCTGGACTATGCCGGCATTCGCCTGAATGGGAGGAAGGCCGCCGGGAAGACGCTCAATGTCAACTGGCTCAATCCTGAAACCCACGAGCAATACGCGATCGAACTGCGCAATTCGGTCCTGATTTATACGCTCGGGAAACAGCTTCCCAAGGCGGATGTCACGATCACGACCAACAAGCTCGGCCTGGCAGGCGTGCTGGGCGGGGCGACCACACTGAGCAAGCTGTCGCAGGCGGGAAAGGCGAAGGTTGAAGGCGCAGGCGAAAAATTCGACGAACTCGCAGGCATGCTCGACACGTTCAGACCTGACTTCAATATCGTGACGCCATAATTCGCGCTGAACGATCCGGCGGCCAATATGGGAAGCGACGTCCGCATCCGCCGAGTTGTCCGGTCCCGGCGCTCTCCACTGGCGGAGAGCCTGCGCGGAACTTTTTCTGCGCATTTCCGGGCGGATGATGACCCCGGTTCTCCGGCGCGGCGGCCGACAGGCCCGCATTCGCGGTCATGGTTCGAATGCCACGTCGGGCGCATCCGTGGGCGTTGGCGACAGGATGCCGGTCTGGTGCCGACTTCCGACGCCGAGGCAGRGAAAGCCGAACTGTAGAGCCCGTGCCCCGGTAGGGTCGTCTTGCTTTTCGCCATTCTTTTGCCGACGCGCCAATGTAAGAAGTGATCGATATCCCACGCAGCGGAATACCATATGGCTTTTGCGCACAAAAGCCAACTCCACCCCAACGCCCACCTCAGTATCCACTGGTAGAATCGGCCCCCCTCAAACAAAAGCCAGCAGATCCGATACCGCACGTAAGTGCACTCCTGACTAACCGAGCCACATCCCCACCCCCACCGCATTCATCGTCGCCCGCCCACCCGCCAGCAGCCACAACTCACGGACTTGCGCCCCCACCACCGGGGATCCGCGGGACACCTCACATATATCCAAATCCCAATAACAGGCATGTCTGCGCCGTTATGAACGAATCCTGCGCCTCCCTTAGTCTTGCGCCATGTCGGACCGGCACCACCAGCACGGAGTGGCGAAGATCCGGCCGACAGCGACGTACCGCGGCAAATGCAGTGCCGGACGCGACACAACCCAGTGCGCGGCGGCCCGCAGACCTGCCCCGGTAACGACAACGAAAAAGCGAGACAGCCTGGAATACGAGCGGCGTAGCCGCCGCCCCAGTGCACCACAAAGGAGACACTCCGCCATGCTTGAGCAGCCGTTCCCCGGCCGTGCCGCCGCCCCCGGTACCGAAGCGATCGAGGCCAAGGCCATCGACACCATCGAGGCCATCGAAGTCAATGGCTTCCTTGACCGCTACTTCCAGATCAGTGCGCGCGGCAGCACTGGCCGGCGCGAGGCGCTTGCCGGCGTCACCACGTTCATGGCCATGGTGTATTCCGTGTTCGTGGTGCCGGGCATGCTCGGCAAGGCGGGCTTTGACTCCAGTGCCGTATTCGTCGCCACCTGCCTGACCGCGGCCTTCGGCTCCTTGCTGATGGGTGTGTGGGCCAGGCTGCCGATCGCCATCGGCTGCGCCATCTCGCTGACCGCGTTCACTGCCTTCGGGCTGGTGCTCGGGCAGGGTCTCTCCCCGGCCGTCGCGCTGGGTGCGATCTTCCTGATGGGCGTGGTGTTCACCGCCATTTCCGTGACCGGGGTGCGCTCCTGGATCCTGCGCAACCTGCCATCCGGCGTGGCGCACGGCACGGGGATCGGCATCGGTCTGTTCCTGCTGCTGATCGCGTCCAACGACGTGGGGCTCGTGATCAAGAATCCGGGCGCCGGCCTGCCCGTTGCGCTGGGCAAGATCACGGCGTTCCCGGTGGTGATGTCGATCCTTGGCCTGGCCGCGATCTTCGGGCTCGAACGCCGCAAGGTGCCCGGCGGCATCCTGCTGGTGATCGTCGCGATCTCCGCGCTGGGCCTGGCCTTCGACCCTGCCGTCAAGTTCTCCGGCGTGTTCGCCCTGCCCGCGCTGAGCGCGCCGGGCCATGCCACGCTGATCGGCTCCATGGACATCAAGGGCGCGCTGTCGCTGGCGGTGCTGCCCAGCGTGCTGGCACTGGTGATGACCGCCGTGTTCGATGCCACCGGCACGATCCGCGCGGTTGCCGGCCAGGCCGGCCAGCTCGATGCGAAAGGCCAGATCCCCAACGGCGGCCGTGCCCTGACCACGGATTCGCTGAGCTCGATCTTCTCGGCCTTTTTCGGTGGCGCGCCCGCCGCGGCCTACATCGAATCAAGCGTAGGCGTAGCCGCCGGCGCCAAGACCGGCCTGGCCGCGGTGGTAGTGGGCCTGCTCTTCCTGGCGGTGATCTTCTTCTCGCCGCTGGCCGGACTGGTGCCTTCGTACGCCACCGCTCCCGCGCTGATGTACGTGGGACTGCTGATGCTCAGCAGCGTCAGCAAGCTGCATATGGACGACATGGTCGACGCCATGGCCGGGCTGGTATGCGCGGTCTTTATCGTGCTGACCTGCAATATCGTCACCGGCATCATGCTCGGCTTCTGCACCCTGGTGATCGGCCGCGTCGTGGCCGGCGAGTTCCGCAAGCTCAATGTGGGAACCGTCAGCATCGCGCTGGCACTGGCCGTGTTCTACGGCGGCGGATGGGCCATCTGAGGCTTGACGGCCGCGGCGCGCGCCGCGGCCGTTGATGCAGGCGGCACCGCGCGGGCTGATGGCCGCGCGGTGCCGCCACGCCAGTGGGTACTGAAAGCCAGYGCAACGATGACACTGGCTTTTTTGCGAAGCGGGCAAATTCCCGTCCCGCTTCTTTTTTTGCGCAGCCTCGCCCCGAATGACCGCGTGACCGCGCGCAAGGCGCTGGCCGCCAGGCTCAGGCCGCCGCGCGCCGTTGCGGCAATGCCGCCCGCAATGCCAATTCCAGCCCCTGCTCCAGGTCAGCGATCAAATCCTCGGACGCTTCCAGGCCGATATGCAGGCGGATCACCGGCTCGGTGCCTCGCCAGTACGAATGCGTCGCCAGCCGTTCCGGCGCGGCCACCTGCACCAGGCTTTCATACCCGCCCCAGGAAGCCCCCAGCCCGAACAAGCGCAGCGAATCCACCAGCTTGCGCGCCGCCGCCGCATCGGCGCCGGGCAACGCGAACGACACCAGCCCGTTGGCGCCCGAGAAATCCCGCCGCCACAGCGCATGACCGGGGTCCGAGGGCAAGGCCGGGTAGAAAACCCGCCCCACCGCCTCATGCGCTTCCAGGAACCGCGCCACCGCCAGCGCGTTGCGATGATGCTGCGCCAGCCGTACCGCCAGCGTGCGGATGCCGCGCAGCGCCAGGTAGGCATCGTCCGCGCCGATGGCCAGCCCGAAGCTATCGTGGGTATCGGCAATCCGGTGCGCCAGCGCTTCATCCCTGACCACCACCGCGCCCTGCATCAGGTCGGAATGGCCGCTGATATATTTGGTCGAGGCCAGGATCGATATATCCACGCCCAGCGCCAGCGGCTGCAGCACGTGACCGGACGCCCAGGTATTGTCGGCGGCAACCACCACCCCATGCCGGTGCGCGATCTGCGACAGGCGCGGCAGGTCCAGCACCTCGTACAACAGCGAACTGGGCGACTCCAGGTAAAGCAGGCGCGTATTCGGACGGATCAGCGCGTCCACATCGTGCTGGCTGGGCGAGAAATAGCTGACCTCGATGCCCAGGCGGCGCAGCAGCGTCTGCTCCAGACGGCGCACCGGCGCGTAGACGCTGTCCGCCACCAGCGCATGATCGCCGGGCGAGAGCAGCGCCAGGAACGTCAGCGAGATCGCCGCCAGCCCGGAAGGCGCAAGGAAGGTACGGTTGCCGCCTTCCAGCGCGGCAATTGCGTCTTCCAGCGCGCGATGCGTGTCCATGCCCTGCCGGCCGTAGGAACTGACGCGCTCGCCGCGCGCATGGCGGGCACGGATATCGTCGTAGGCGTCGGTATTCTCGAAACGCACGGTGCTGGTCCGCACCACCGGCACATTGACCGGACCGTGGCCCTGGCTGAAGGGCGGCGTGCCGGCGTGGATCAGTTGGGTATCGCGATGATGGCTCATGGTTCTTCGATGGGGATTGGACCGGGCGGCGCTCAAACAGCAAAGCGCAGCTTGTCGAAAGAGAAGACGAAGGGATCGGCCGCCACGCGCGGCGCTGCGCCCAGCGCGCGGTTGAGAAAGGCGCGCGTGCGCTCGCTGCGCGGTTCGCTGAAGATGCGGCGCGCCGGGCCATGCTCGACGATCCGCCCGCTCTCGGTGAAATACACTTCGTCGCTGATCTCCTCGGCAAAGCGCATTTCATGCGTGACCAGCAGGCAGGTCAGGCCCTCCGCCACCAGGTCGCTGATCACGTTCAGCACCTCGCCCACCGTTTCCGGGTCCAGCGCTGAAGTCACCTCATCGAACAGGATCAGCTCGGGCTCCATCGCCAGCGCGCGGGCAATCGCCACGCGCTGCTGCTGGCCACCGGAAAGCTCGCCCGGATAGGCGCCCGCCTTGTCGGCCAGGCGCACCTTGCGCAGCAGCTCGATGGCGGTAGCCTCGGCCTCGGCCCGGCCACGCCCCAGCACGCGCAGTGGCGCGATGGTGAGATTCTGCARCACGGTCAGGTGCGGAAACAGGTTGTACTGCTGGAAGACAAAGCCCACSCGCTTGCGCAGCGCGATGCGCTCGGCCTCGCTGCGCAGCTCGCGCACCGCCACGCCGCCCACCGTCACCGTGCCCTGCTGCGGGGCCAGCAGGCCCGTCATGCAACGCAGGATGGTGGACTTGCCCGAGCCCGACGGGCCGATGATGGACACCGCCTGCCCGCGCCGCACTTCCAGGTCGATGCCCTTGAGCACCGCGTTGCCGCCGAACGCGAGGTGCACGTCGCGCAGCGCAACCAGCGGCGCTGGCGTGGGGACCGCGGACAACACGGGTCCGCCGCTATGTTCAGGCAACAGCATGTTTTTGTTCCAGGAAACGGGTGAAGCGCGAGATCGGGTAGCACCAGGCAAAGAACATCGCCAGCACGATGAAGTAGATCAGCACGGTAAAAGCGGTCTGGTTGACGGTATTGCTGGCGATCTGCGCGGTATCGAGCAAATCGTGCACGCCCACCAGCGAAGCCAGCGCGGTGCTCATGGTGAGTGTGGCGTACAGGTTCATCCATGGCGGCAGCATGCGCCGCACGCACTGCGGCCCGACGATCAGCCGCAGGATCTGCCAGCGCGAGAACGCCATCGAGCTGGCCGCCTCCCACTGCGTGAGCGGGATCGACTGCACCGCGCCACGCAGCACCTCGGCCACATTGGCGCTGGCCGGCAGCGCCAGTCCCACCACCACCTTGAGCCAGTCCGGGAACGGCACGATATGGCTGCCGATGTTCAGCTCGAACGGAAAGACATAGGTGGAGAAGTAGATCAGCACCAGCCACGGCGCATTGCGGAACACCTGCACATAAAGCTGCGCCGGGCGCCACAGCAGCGCCAGCGGCGACAGCCGCAGCGCGCCGACCAGCAGCCCGCCAGCGGTGCCCAGCGCGATCGCCAGCAGGCTCACGCCGATATTGACCAGGAAGCCGCGCGCCAGCGCCGGCGACCATTGCCACGCGCTGGCCAGCGCCCGCGCCAGGTCCGGATGGCGGGTGGCGGCCAGCGCCACCGCCACGAGCGGCAGGAGCCACAGCAGGCTGGCGAAGCGGCCCACGCGCGGCCATGCCGGCGCGCCGCGGAAAATGGAATCAGCGGTCGCCATAGCCGGGCATCCTCAGCCGAAGTTCCAGCCAGTTGCCGGCCTGGCTGACCACCCAGGTCAGCAGGCCAAAAAACAGCAGCAACAGCACCATCAGTTCCAGCACGTTATCGCGCTGGGTCCAGATCATGATGGAGGCATAGGTGATATCGCCCACGGCAATGGCCGACGCCACCGCCGTGGCCTTGACCAGATCCACGGAGTTGTTGACCAGGGCAGGCAGCGCGAAGCGCACCGCCAGCGGCAACTGCACCCGCCACAGCAAGGTGCGGCGGTCGAAGCCGAGCGAGGCCGCCGCCTCCAGCGTGACCCTGGGCACCGCTTCGATGCCCGCGCGCAAGGCTTCGGCATGGAACACACCCTTGTGCAGCGACAGCACCACCACCACCCACAGGAACGGGGTGAGCGGATTGCTCCGCTGCGCATCCTGCAAGGCATGGGTGATCAGCATATTGAGCACGAGGAAGGCGCAATAGAGCTGCACCAGCGTGGGCGTATTGCGCGTGACCTCCACAAAGGCGCGCGTGGCACCGGCCAGCAATGGCCGGCGCGAAGTCAGCAACGCCGCCATGGCCACCCCCGCCACCAGGCTGCCGGCCAGCGCGCAGACCACCAGTTGCACGGTGACCCATGCGCCATGCACGAAGGAAGCGCGGTCATAGGCATCGGCAAGAAATGCATAGTTCAGGCCGAAGCGGCGCGCCACCTCGATCCCCCAGGCAATCGCTGCATCCATCAGGAACGGCCGCCCTTGAACTTGTCGTGCAGTTCGGTCAGCGCAGGCGAAGGCGGCTGGATGCCGGCCTTCTTCTCGGTAGCCACCAGCCAGCCGCTGCGATGCCAGTTCTGCACGATGCGGTCGACGGCCTGGATGGTGTCCTGCTCGCCCTTGCGGGTCCAGATCACGGTGGGCGCGGGGTTCAGTTCCGGCAGCACGATGCGGTAGTTCTGCCACTCGGGATTGCCGCGCACCAGCGGTTGCAGCAGCGTGTTGTCGTGCACGGCGCCGGCGCAGTTGTCGCCGCGCAGGGCCAGCAGCGATTCCGCCGAGCCCTTGAAGCCCTTCGGGATGGCGCCGTATTCCACCTGTACCGGCCGCGTATAGCTGCTGCCTTGCGAGATGCAGACCGTCTTGCCCTTGAGGTCTTCCCAGCGGCGGATATCGCTCTGCCTGGGCACGATCACGGCGCCGCCCACGCGGTAGTAAGGCGTGGGCACGTGGCCGAGCTGCTCGCCGCGATCGGCGTTGTATTCCATCGATGCGATCAGCACATCGACCTTGCCTTGCTGCAGGAACTGCACGCGGTTGGAGGGCTGCACCTGCACCGTTTCCAGCTCCACGTTGAGTTGCCTGGCGAGATCCTGCGCAAGCTCCGCGTTAAAGCCCACGGGTTTCTGCGTGGCGGGATCGATCGAGCCGAAAGCGCTGCCGGACAGCATGACGCCGACCACGATCCTGCCGCGCTGGCGGATCTTGTCGAGCGTGGCGTCGGCATGGGCGGCGCCGGCGAGGAAGGTACCTGCCAGCATGGCAGCGGCGAGGACGATGGGACGCGGGGAACGCAGGGGAAAGATACGGGTCATGGTGTGTTCGAGTTCTTGTAGGCGAAGTCGTGTCTTGCGCGAATGGCATGCCGCCGGAGGGGCTGGCTGGAGCGTCCGGTGCGCCATGCGGTCAGCAAACTGTACCCATGCGCCGATGAACACGGAACGAATCATTGAGCCCATCGTTATGCGCTGCGCGTTGCCGGTCGCAGTGCCGCCAGGCCGGGCCACACCGCATATCCATGCGCGGAAAGATTCGTTGGCCTTGCCCGCCGCGCTTTCTAAGCTTTGCGCTCGATTCGCCTCCGGCCACATCCCATGCAACGCCGCACTGTGCTCCGCACCCTCTCCTGCCTTCCTGTCGCTGCCGGCGTGGCAGCCATCGCAGGCGTTCCGTTCCACAGCCACGCCACGCAAGCCGCGGAGGCCTTTCCCTCGCGTCCCGTGCGCATCGTGGTGCCGGTGGCTCCCGGCGGCAGCGCCGACAAGCTCGCGCGCACGCTGGCCCTCAAGCTCAGCGAGAAATGGGGGCAGCCGGTAGTGGTGGAAAACGTGGTTGGCGCCAGCGGCACCCTGGGCGCGGCACAGGTGGCAAGGGCCAGGCCTGACGGCCATACGCTGCTGCTGGGCGGGGAAGGCGTGACGCTGAATGCCTCGCTGTTCAAGACGCTGCCCTATGACACGGGCCATGCGTTTCGCGGCGTGAGCAAGGCGGTGGTCAATCCGCAGATCCTGGTGGCGCGGCCGGACCTGGGCGTGCGCAGTCTCCAGGATTACATCGCGCTCGCGCGCAAGAAGCCAGGCGAACTGACGCTTGGCCTGCCGGGCAACGGCGGCATAGCCCACGTCGCGCACGAAATGCTGTCGCGGCAGGTCGGCATCAAGGTCAACTACATTCCGTATGCCGGTGGCGCACCCGCCACGGTGGACTTGCTGGGCGGGCATATCGATGCCACGCTGATCACGCTGGCGGCGGTCACGGACTACGTGCGCTCAGGGCGCCTGACGGCGCTGGCGGTCACGACGCCTTATCGTTCGAAGGCACTGCCGCAAGTGCCGACCATGGCGGAAGCCGGGGCCGCCGGCTTTGCGGTGGAGAGCTGGCAGGGGCTGATCGCGCCCTCGGCCACGCCGACGCAGGTGGTGGAGCGCATCAGCCGCGATGTGGCGGCGGTGCTCAATGTGCCGGCCACGCGTGGGCAGTTGGAGGATGCGGGATATGTGGTGGTGGGTTCGTCGGCGCAGGAGCTGGACGCTACGCTGTCGCGCGATTTGCCGAAGTACGCTTCCGTGATCGCGGCTTCGGGGATTTCGTTGCGTTGAGGCGGGAGGGAAAGCGCTCACGTGATGTGAGCGCTATCGGTATGGCGGTATATGGCGCGCGCGCCCTCTCCCCGCGCTCAGCCCTGCCGATAGTCCACCAGCCGCACCGGCAGATCGCCATCGCGTTCCAGCTGATCGACCAGGCCGATCTCCCAGTTCAGGTAGGCATGCATCTCCGCCTTGCGGCGGTTCTCGTCCTCATAGGCATAAGCGCTGTACCACGCGTCTTCGTCACCGGTCAGCACGCGCGCCGCGGCAGCGCTACCCGCCCCCGCCGGTTCAACAGGCAGGCCCAACGCCTGCCAGCGCGCATTGCCGCCGAGCAGTGCCCGCACGTCGCGCCCGCTGGTGCGGCGCAACTCTGCCGCAACCGCCTGCGCCAGCACGCCGTCCGATGACGTCACGACGATGATGTCTTCGGCCTCCCCGTGCTCCAGCACCAGCGCCACCTTCTCCGGTGTGGCAAACCAGGCGCCAGGCACATGGCCGCGGCGGAATGCAAGGCTGCTGTCCACGTCGGCCACGCTTACCCCGCCCCGCGCTTGCAACTCGGCGAGCGATGCCACCTCGATCCAGGGCGCCTCCACCTCGGAGGCACGCAGTACGCGCACGGGCTCCGGCCCGGACTCGCGCGGCGCCAGCGGCGCGGGACGGAACAGGTAGACCTCATGCCCGCTGAACTGCGCCAGCCACGCGGCCGTGATCTGCGCGCGCACGCCATCCCAGTCGGCCAGCACGATGCGGGCGCGGCGGGTGCCGGCGTAGGCGTCGGTGGCCTGCACCAGTTGCCCGCCGGGCGCGCTGCGCCAGCCGGGCAGGTGCCCTGCCGCGTATTCCTCGGGCGAGCGCACGTCGAAGCGGTACAGCGTGCGTGCGCCGGCTTGCTGCTCGAAGGCGGCCAGCTGCGCCGCATCGATATGCCGCACGCCGGCGCGTTCGGCCACCCGCGCCGCACGCTCGCGCGCGGCCGCCTGGGCCGCATCGCACGGCTGCGGCGCGAAGCGGGTCTGGCCGTGGTCCAGCTTGTAGCCCGCCAGCAGCCAGGCCATGGTGCCGTCCTTGAGCGACACCACGCGATTGGGAATGCCCGCGTTGATCAGCGTCTGCGCGCCCACGATGCTGCGCGTGCGGCCGGCGCAATTGACGACCACCAGCGTGGCGGGATCGGGCGCGATCTCGCCGATGCGGTAGACCAGTTCCGCGCCGGGGCAGTCGACCGCGCCGGGAATGCTCATATTCTGGAATTCCGTGAAGGGGCGGCTGTCCACCACCACCACGTTGTCGCCGCGCTCCTGGTAGAGCCTGAGCGTCTCGGCGGTGATCCACGGCGTGCGCAGCTCATGCTCGATCACCTCGCCGAAGGCCTTGCTTGGCACGTTGGTGCCGCTGAATACCTCATAGCCCGCCGCCTGCCAGGCGCGCGTGCCGCCTTCCAGCACGGAGACGTTCGTATAGCCGAAACGCAGCAGCTTGGCCGCGGCCGCGTGGGCGATATCTTCCGCCAGGTCCGTCACGACGATGCGCGTAGTCCGGCGCGGCACCAGGCGGTCGATCGTGGTCTCGAGCCGGCCCAGCGGCGCGGGCACCGCGAACAGCAGGTGCTCGCGCGAGAATGCACCTTCTTCGCGCGCGTCCAGCACGGCCAGTTCCTCGCCCGCTGCAATGGCGCGCTTGAGCGCGGCCGGGCTCACCAGCGGATGGCGGATCAGCGCCGGCGCGGCAAAGGTGCGGCAGGTGTACTGGGTGCCGTCCTCGGGCACGGGCTCGAACTTCACGCGAGCGGCGAGGCGGGTCAGCGTGAGGCCGTAGAAGTGCAGGTGCAGCCCGGGCGTGTCGCCGGTCAGCTCGATGGTATGCACATCGGCTGGCGACAAGGTGATGGCATTGCCCGCGCGCACGTCGAGCTGGCGCAGCGGCTCCAGCGTGTCCTGGCCGGGCCTGCTGCCCTGGCTGCGGTGGAAGATGACATTGCGCTCGACGCCGCGCACCCCGGCGATCACCGCCCAGGTGGTGTGGTCGTGCGGCGGCTGCGCCTTGCCGGGCAGGCCGGCGGAAGCGAACAGCGCGAAGCCGCCGTCCGGATCTTCCGCCAGCCGGTAGATCGCGGCGGGCCGTGCCGTGTCCACGGGGAAGTGCTCGGGCGGGAACAGGTGCGCCTGGCCGGCCAGCGCCACCAGTTCGTCGGCCAGCGCGGCCAGCGGCGCCCTGTCGGCGGCCTGGCGGGCGGCGATCTTGCGGGCGCGGGCGATAAAGGCCGCGACGGCGGCGGCGCGGGCATCGCTTACGTCGCCGGCGGCCGCGTCATCGACAAGGGTCTGGGTCAGGTCGGTAATGGTCATGGCGAGGGATTTTCGTGAATGCTGGGAGAGTGCGGGGACAGTGCGCGGCTTGCGCGGCCAATGGCTTGCCCGCGCACCGGACACTAGAGCCTAAGAGAAGTTGCGCCGCCGGCTAACGAATCAGATCGCAGATCGTTATGCCGTGGCCGCCGCGCATGGGTGCGCTTCGCCCGCCGGCACGGCTTCGCATATGCATCGTCGATATTGTTCGTTCTTGCGCAGCCTCGTATTCCTTAGAGTAAAGGCCTGCCGCCACCCGCCGCGGCTTCGCACCGACCAAGGACTCCCCATGACGACCCGGAACCAGCGCACTGCCGCCATTGCCACCACCCTTGCCGAGGTCCGCGCACTGACCGCGCAGCGCGACATCGACCGCGCCACGCTGGCACAGGTCGCCGCGGTCCTGCAGAACCTGGCCAGCCGCAAGGACCTGTTCGGCTTTGCCGACTTTCCGCCGCCCGGCGATGGCGCCACCACCTCCACCCGCTACCGCCTGAGCGAGGAAGGCCAGTTGCCGGCGCTCTACCTCAACTCGATCGTGCCGGGCAAGAAAACCATCCCGCACAACCACGACACCTGGGCCGTGATCGTGGCCGTGCAGGGCGATGAACTCAACCGCGTCTACCGCCGCACCGACGACGGCAGCAACCCCGAGCGGGCCAGCATCGAACTGGAGCGCGAACTGGTGGTGCGCCCGGGCACGCCGATCAGCTTCCTGCCGCAAGACATCCACAGCATTCACGTGGTCGGCGACGCGCAACGGCTGGCGGCGCTGGGCTACCGGGACGTCACGCTGCTGGCCGGCGGCGCGCCGGCCTGGGCTCTGGCCGGCTTCACTTTGTTCAAAGGCGTCAACGTGCCGTCCAAGACGTTTGGCGAACTGGTGGAACACCTGCAGGAAACGCCGCGCCTGAGCGCCGCGGAACTGGTAGCGCGCCGCGCCGCCGGCGAGCCCCTGGTACTGGTGGACGGCCGCACCTTCGATGAACACCAGAAGATGACCATCCCCGGCGCGCACAGCCTGCCCAACGGCGAGCTGGCCTTGCGCCTGTCCGCCCTGCTGCCGGATGCACGGACCACCGTGGTGGTGCACTGCGCCGGGCGCACGCGCAGCATCATCGGGGCCCAGACGCTGCGCAACCTCGGCCTGCCCAATCCGGTGCTGGCGCTGGAAAACGGCACGCAGGGCTGGTACCTGGCCGACTACGCGCTGGAACACGGCAGCCAGCGCCGCTACCCGCCAGCCCCGGCAGCCGGCGAGCTGGCCGAGGCGCGTGCGCGCTCGGCCCGGCTGCTGCAGCGCGACGGGCTGCCCGCGCTGTCGGCCACGCAGGCGCAGCAGTGGCTGGACGACGACCGCCGCACCACCTACCTGCTCGACATCCGCACCGCGGAGGAATTCGCCCAGGGATCGATCGACGGCGCACAGCATGCGCCCGGTGGCCAGCTGGTGCAGGCCACCGACCAGTACATCGGCGTACGCGGCGGCCGCGTGATCGTGTTCGACGACGACGGCGTGCGGGCGCCCGTGGTGGCGAGCTGGCTGCACCAGATCGGCTACGAGAGCGCCGTGCTGGCCCATGGCGTCAATGCCGCCGTCAAGGCACCCGCGCCGCCGCGCACCCTGCCCGCCCATGCCCTGCCGGTGCTCGACGCCAACCTGCTGCGCGCTCTGTATGCCGAAGCGCCCGATGCGCTGCGCTTCGACCTGCGCGACAGCGCCGAATACGCACGCGGCCATGCCAAAGGCGCAGCCTGGTCGATCCGCCCGCGCCTGCCGGCCACGCTCGACCGCCTCGGCGCCACGCACGACCATCCGGTCATCCTGATCGCCAGCGAGCCGCATATTGCCAACCTGGCCGGCCTGGACCTGCTGGCCGAAGGCTACCGGCACGTGTATCGCCTGGCCGAGGGCTACCAAACCTGGCAAGCCGCGGGCCTGCCCGAAGCAACCGAACCCACGCCGCTGCCCCCCGAGACGCGTATCGACTACCTTTTCTTCGTGCACGACCGCCACGAAGGCAACAAGGACGCCGCCCGYGCCTACCTGGCCTGGGAAACGGGACTGATCGCCCAGTGCGCGCCGGACGAGATCGGCCGCTTCCGGATCCCGGCACCCGCCGCGCTGGCGTCGGCCCGTCACAAGACCGCGTGAAATCATTCGCCATTGGCTTTGGCCACCCCGGAAGCGTTGCGCTCGGGCGTTGGTATCGACTCGCGGGCAATTCGCCTGCCGTTGATTGTTATTTAATAATAATTACCAATAAATTATGTAATACCATAATACGTAGACAGCTTGTGCTATGATATTTCATATCTTTTTGATGTGAAACTATGCTATGCCATCCTTCTACGACCAGCTTCAGGCCCGCCGCGCCGCACGGAAGTCCTCGCTTGGGGACGTGGCGCGGCTGATTGGCATGGCGCCGTCGAATCTCACCACGGCACTGAGCGGCCGGCATGATGTGCGCGCCTCCACACTCGAAGCCGTGGGCGCGGCGCTTGATGCGGAATGGGTGCTGGTGCCCCGCGAGCACCTGCTCGCCGTGCGGCGCCTGATCGAAGGCAAGGACAGCGGCCCGGACCGCGAAGCCAGGACATCGGTCGAGATGTTCCTGGAGCAGGAACCGTGAGCCCCGGACTGCGCCCCCGCTACCTGGAGGTACACCTGCACGGCGTACTGTGCGGCTACCTGTGCGAAGTCGAGCGCACCTGCCGCTTTGTACCCGCGGAAGCCTTTCGTGGCGACCCGTTGCGGCCCACGCTCAGCCTCTCGCTGACCTTTCCCGGCAATGACACGCTGACCGCGGCGGTACTGGCCAACCCCTTCCACCCCGCGCTCYACAACACCAACGGCGCGCTGCCGCCCTATTTCGCCGGGCTGCTGCCCGAAAGCGAATTGCGCAAGCGGCTGGAAGCCACACGCCATCATCCCGAGGACCGCGACGATTTCGGCATCCTGGCCGCCGCCGGCGAGGACCTGCCCGGCGCGGTGGTGGTGCGCCCCGCGCCCATCGACGCCCTGCCCGCGCACGTACGCACGGTTGGCGTGACGGGTGGCGCGGACAACCTGGAAATTGCCGTCATCGAAGGCGCCACCGAAGGCGCGGCCTCGGTCTCGGGCGTGCAGAACAAGATTGCGCTATCCACCGCGCATGCCGGCAAGCGCTACACCATGCCCACCCACGGGCACCTGTCGGACCTGATCGCCAAGCTGCCCACGCGCAACGACGACAGCCAGGTCTTCAACGAATACGTGTCGATGCAACTGGCACAGGCCGCCGGCGTGGCGGTCGCGCCGTGCCGGCCCGCGCCGCTGGCCGCCATCGAGGTGGAAGGCATGGCCGAAGCCCTTGGCGCGGATCTGCACTTCCTCGCCGTGGACCGCTTCGACCGCGAGCCGGGCGGACGCGTGCATGCCGAGGACGGTTGCCAGTTGCTGACCCGCATGCCCAATCGCAAGTACGCCGGCCGCGACGCCTACGCCGTGCTGGTGCAATTGCTGGAGCGGCTGAGCGTGCGCGGGATCGAGGATGTGCGGCAGTTCTTTATCCGGCAGGCCGTCAACACCCTGCTGGGCAACAGCGACGCCCACCTGAAGAACTTCTCCTTCCTGTACCGCAACGGCATCGCGCCAGAGCTGTCGCCTGCCTACGACATCGTCAGCGTGGCGGCCCTGCCGGGCTTTGCCGGCTTCGGCCAGAACGTCGTCATCGACCGCCAGCAGCGCGTGCAAACCCTGCAAACCTACCGCGAGTTCGCGCGCGAGGCGAAAATCGCCGGGCGCATCGCCACCGCCGCCGTCAAAGATGCGGTGGCCATGGCCCACGAGCGATGGCCCGCCTTGCTGGAACAACTACCGGCTCCGGCGGGCATGCGCGCGGTGGTGCTGGAGCGGCTGGCGACGCTACCGCTGGCACGGCGCAAATAGACGGCACTCGAAAAGCGGACCCCGCCTCAGGCCAGCAGCCGGTACGCCAGCCGTGCCGCCACCCGCGCGCCCTGATGATCGCGGTCGTAGTTGGGGTTGTACTCGGCCAGGTCGGCCACGCGCAACTTGCCGCTGCGCCGCACCTCGCCCACCAGCGCCTCGACTACCGCCAGCGGCACGCCAAAGGCAGCAGGCGCCGAGACGCCTGGCATGACGGCGGCCGGCAGCGCATCCAGATCGATGGTGAGATAGACATGCCCGGCCAGGGCCATGCGCTCCCTCAACGCGGCCAGGCGAGCATCGAGATGCCGTTCCTGCAAGTCGACATCCTCGACGTAAGACACGCCCAGTTCGTCGGCCCGGGCAAACAGGGCCGGGGTATTGGCGAGACGGCTCACGCCCAGGCAGACATAGTCGAACGGCTGCCCGCGGCGCGCACTCTCGCACGCGATCTGGTCGAACGGCGTTCCGGAACTTGCTGGCCGGCTGGTACGCAAGTCGAAGTGTGCGTCGATATTCACGATCARCAGGCGGCCGTCGTCGCCGGCGGCATCCAGATGCGCCCGCAACCCCTGCCAGCTGCCCCAGGCGACTTCGTGGCCGCCGCCCAGCACCAGCGGCAAGCCGCCGCCATCCAGCACGGCACGGACCGCCCCCGCCAGGCGTTCCTGGGCGGCTTCCAGTGCATCGTCTTCGCAGATCACGTTGCCGGCATCGTACAAGGCCGGCAGTCCGTGCGCCGGCACATTGGCCAGGGCGCGGCGGATTGCATCCGGCCCCTGCGCCGCGCCGGCGCGGCCTTGGTTGCGCAGCACGCCGGCATCGCAGGCGAACCCAACCAGCACCGGCGATCCGGCCGGCAGCGGCGCGCCCGCGGCGCGCACAACATGGAACAAGCGCCTGGTATCGCCACGCTCGCCGGCGTCGGTACGGCCCTGCCAAAGAGACTCTGTCATTGCCATGCTCATTGCCGCGTCAGCACGGCTTGCAGGAAACCGCGCGTGCGCTCCTGCGTGGGCGCGGAGAAGATGACGGACGGCGGACCGGCTTCGATGATGCCGCCGCCGTCCATCACCACCACGACATCGGCGACCTCGCGGGCAAAGCCCATCTCGTGCGTGACCACCACCATCGTCATGCCTTCGGCGGCCAACACCTTCATCACTTGCAGGACCTCGCCCACCAGTTCGGGATCGAGCGCGGAGGTGGGCTCGTCGAACAGCATCACACGCGGCGCCATGGCGAGCGCGCGCGCAATGGCCACGCGCTGTTTCTGCCCGCCCGAGAGGCTGGCCGGCATGGCGTGCGCTTTATGTGCCAGGCCCACTTTCTCCAGCAGCGCCATCGCCTTGCGCTCGGCGTCGTCGCGCGAGGCGCCGCGCAGCATGCGAGGACCGAGCGTGACATTGTGCAGCACGGACAGGTGGGGAAACAGATTGAAGGACTGGAACACCATCCCGACTTCCGTGCGCAAGCGGTTCAGTTCAGGGTCGGCGATCAGCTGCCCCTGATCGAGCAGCCTGGTGCCACAGATCTCGATGGTGCCGCTCTCAGCCTGCTCCAGGCCGTTGCAGCAGCGCAGGAACGTGCTTTTGCCCGAGCCGCTGGGCCCGATCACAACCACCACTTGCGACGGCTCCACATCGAAATCGATGCCCCTCAGTACCGTATGGTCGCCGAAGGATTTGCCCAGATTGCGGATCCGGATGATTGCGGAATCGCTCATTGCACCATGCCTCCCATACGCAGCCGTTGCTCCATGTGCCGCAGGAACAATCCCGCGGCGCTAGTCAGCAGCAGATAGACCAACGCGATCGCCAGGTACACCTCCAGCGAGCGGTAGGACACACTGATGATCTTCTGCCCTTCGTGCATCACGTCGTGAATGGTCAGCAGCGATACCAGTGCGGAGTTCTTGATCAATGCGATGAACTCATTGCCTAGCGGCGGAATCATGCGCACGATCGCTTGCGGCAGGATCACCGCGCGCATCGCCTGGCCTGACGACATGCCGATGGAACGCGCGGCTTCCATCTGACCCTTGTCGACAGACTGGATCGCGCCCCGCACAATCTCGGAGACATAGGCGCCGGAATAGATGCCCAGGCCGATCACGCCGCAAACGAATGCCGGTAGCAGGATGTCAAATTGCGGCAGCCCGAAGAACAGCAAGAACAGTTGCACCAGCAAGGGCGTGCCACGAATCGCGGTCACGTAGGCGGTACAGATGCCATACACGACGCGGCGCCGCGGATCGAGCCGGCCGATGCCAACCAGCAAGCCCATCACGCACCCGAGCACCAGCGCGCAGGCTGTCACCTCGACCGTGACCACGGCGCCGCGCACCAGGTCGGGCCAGCCGGCCCAGACCGGCGAGAAGTCCAGTTCCATGATGTCTTCCCGCCTTACTTATGCGCGGCGCCGAACCATTTCTGGATCAACTGCGCATAGGTGCCATCGGCCTTGAGCTTGGCCAGGGCGGCATTCACCGCGCGCGTCAGCTCCGGCGTATCCTTGCGCACCGCCATGCCGTACTCCTCGGTGGTCAGGGCTTTCTCGACCACGCGCATACCGCCGCGCGCCTTGACATATTGCATTGCGGCGGGCTTGCCGGTCACTGCCGCATCCGCGCGGCCAATCTCGACCAGGTTGAACATTTCCTGGTTCTTTTCGACTTCCACGCGCTGGACCTGCGGATAGTTCTCGCGCAGGAAATTGACTGACTTGGTACCGACCTGCACGCTTACCTTCTTGCCATTGAGATCCGCCGGGGTATTGATGGCGGTATTGCCAGTTTTAACCAGCGCGACCAGGCCTCCGGTGTAGTAGGGATCGGTGAAATCCACCACCTTGCGGCGTTCCTCGGTGATGTAGATGCCGGACACCGCCATATCGAAGCGGCGCGAGATCAGGCCGGGGATCAGCCCCTTGAAATCGATGTCGGTCCATTCGACGCGCTTGCCCATCGTCTTGGCGAGCGCTTCGACCAACTCGACATCGAAGCCCGTGCGCTTGCCGTTCTCGACGAATTCCATTGGCGGGAAGGTGGCATCAGTGGCCACCCGCAGGACTGCATTGTCCTGGGCTCGCGCCAGGCCGGTGGCCAGGCTGAGGCCCATCAGGCCAATAAGCAGGCATTTGCGTCGAAGATTCATCAGTCGCTCCTCTCGTAGGTATTGGATTTCGTACTGGTTATTGCGTATTCGGTACCGGGCGCCAGGGTGCCGGGTACTAGAAGGCCTGGAGTCCGGCCGAGACTCTTCCTGCGGCCGACCTCGTCATCTCGATCAGGAGCGGCTCGCGCCCCTGCGTGCGGGTGGCCGGCGCCATCAGCGTGATGGAGCCGACCGCCGCTGTCTTCTCGCGCCGGCGGAACACCGGCACGCTGACGCCCCATACGCCGGCATCCACAGCAACGCAGCGACTGCCGGCTCTCAATCATTTCCAGGCAAACCGCCTGATCCTTGGCCGCCACCACCAGCCCTACGCTCTCGCCGGTTTGCTGTGCCAGCCATTGCATTTCCGGCTGCGCTTCGCGCGCGAGGTGCGAGGCCATGTCAAAGCCAAGCGCCAGCTGCAGGCTGATCGGACCGGGCGCATATCGTCCGTCCGACTCCAGCACGAAGCCCCATTTCTTGAGCAGCACCAGTTGGCGATACAGCGTGCTCTTGGGCAAGCCGGTGGCAGCGCCCAGTTCGCGCACGGTCATCGGCTTGCCCTGCTGGGCCAAGGCGGCGAGCACGAACAGCACGCGATCCGCGCCAGCGGCGGGGTAGTTGGTTTCGGGGGCGTCGGTTTCGATCTGCATGGGACGAGAGCATGCGCGCGTTTTCCCGAATATCAAAACTGCGATTCCCAGCTCTTGGGAAAACGTGCCTAGGATTTACCCTAGCATCGAAATGGTTCTCCGCTTGCGTCCTCACCGGGGTTCTCCCGGATCCACTTCCCATGCCATGTACACGTCAAGCGCCAATCGCGGCGAAGAACGACTACCTGCGCGACATGGACGCAATGTCCCGGGCAGGCCTTGCGCCTGCCGGGTCAAGGGAACCCCTGTGGCAAGCCTCGCACCGCGCCGGCCCACGTGCCGGCCGCGGATCAACTCAACCCGTCCAGCACCAGGTGCTGTCCATGGATAGCCTGCGCGGCGTCCGAGGCGAGGAAGGCAATGGCGCGCGCCGCCGCCGCGGTCGAGACCCAGTCGCTCGGGTCGGCGGCCGGCATGGCCGCGCGGTTGGCATGGGTGTCGAGGATGCTCGGCGCGATGCTGTTGACGTTGACGCCGCCCCTGCGCACCTCGTGCGACAGGCTTTCCACCAGACGCTGCAGCGCGCTCTTGGACGCGCAATAGGCCCCCATCGCGGCGGCCCCGCTGGCCGCGCCGCGCGCCGTGACCGCCACCACCTTGCCTGCGCCCTGGGCAAGCATGGCGGGCACCAGGTGCTGCGTGACGGCAACCAGCGACCAGGCGTTGAGATCCATCATCCGCATCCAGGACTCCCGGCTGAGCGCATGGACGGACTCTCCCATCTCGAAGCCRCCAGCCACGTGCACCAGTACGTCGATACCCCCAAACGCATCGAGGATGGTGCGTGCCGCCACCGCCATGCTGTCCGGCGAGGTCACGTCGGCCGCCAGCAGCAAATGCCAGTCGGCGGCCTCGGGCACCGGTGGTTGTGCCCGCAGGGCGTCCACGCCCCGGTCGATCAGGGCTAACCGGGCCCCCTCGTCCGCGAACGCCTGGGTGACGGCCCGGCCTAGCGCACCGGCTGCGCCCGTGATCACGATGCGGCGCGGGGATGCTGACGAATCCATGGTGTTCTCCTGTGTCGTCGGGTAACGGATAGAGACAGACAGAGAGCGAGATGCCAAGGGCAGGCCCTGGCCGGACCGGCACCGGCTCCGCGCGCCCTCTCCAGCCTCCTAGTCACCATAGACCGCCGGCCTTCGCCTGGAAACCCGGCCCTGCACATTCGGGATGCCCACCCCCTGGCAGGCGGGCCGGACGCCACTGGACAACCCTGTCCGGAAACGTTGCAGAATCTTACAAACGATAATCATTATCATTTACAATTCGCCGCTTTAGCCACTCCCGCAGTACGATGCTCTCTCGCCAACTGATTGCCCCCGTTACCCTGGGTTGCCTGCTCTCCCCCGCCATGGCGCAGACCGCCACGGACGCCGTGCCCACCTTGCCATCCGTCACCGTCAGCGCCGCCGAAGATCCGCGCACCGATACCGGTTTTGCCACGCGCAGGGCGGCGAGCGTGACGAAGTCCGGCACCTCGGCGGCAGACAGCGCGCAATCGATCACCATCATCACGCGCGACCTGATGGACAGCCAGCAGGCGCAAACCCTGGGCGACGCACTGGGCAATTCCGCCGGCGTGGTCACCAACGTCTACGGCCGGCGCGGCTGGGACGACTTCATCATCCGTGGCCAGCGCGCGTCGGAATCCGTGTTCGTCGATGGCCTGCTGGTCGAGAGCAACAACCGCGTGGCGCAGGAACTGTTTGGCGCCGAGCGCGTGGAAGTGCTGAAAGGCCCTGCCTCGGTGCTGTTCGGCAAGGTGCAGCCGGGYGGCATGGTCAACATCGTCAGCAAGCGCCCCAGGCCCGAACTGTTCGGCGAACTGGGGCTCACGGTCGGCAACTACGGCCTGCGCCAGGTCACGGCGGACGTCGGCACGCCCTTGTCGGAAAACGGCAAGGCCGCGCTGCGCGTAAACGCCCTGGCGATGAACAGCGACGACCCGACCGACTACGTGTACTACCGCAACCGCTATATCGCGCCGTCGCTGTCGCTGGACCTTGGCGCGCGCACCGACCTGACCCTGCTGGCGAGCCATAACGAGCGGCAATACGTGCGCCAGCAAGGCTTGCCCGTGAACGGCACGCTGACCGCCAACCGCAACGGCACCCTGCCCAACAGCCGCTTTATCGGCGAGCCCGGACTGGCCCCGTACGACGGTGAACAGAACCGGCTGGGCTATGCGCTGACCCACCGCTTCGATTCCGGCTGGACGCTGAACCAGAATTTCCGCTGGCAGACGCTGTCGCTGACCGGCACGCTGGTCTCGGCCGGGACCATGGCTGTCAACAGCCAGTTGCTGAACCGCAGCGGCACGCAGCAGGACTTCTCCGGCACCACCATCGGCGTGGATACCAACCTGCAGCGGCGCTTCGACCTGACCGGCACGCAACACGAGATCACGCTGGGCGTGGACTACAACCGCAGCACCGAGAGCCGACTGCAGCGCACCTGCAAGGTCGCGGCGCTGAACGTCTACCGGCCGGTCTATGGCGCGGCCGTCAATTGCCCCAGCGCCTATAGCCTGAGCGCTGAAGACAACGTCAGCGCGCTCGGATTCTACGTGCGCGACCAGATGCGGTTTGCCGGGCGCTGGCTGCTGACGGCCGGCCTGCGCCACGACACGGCCCGCACCGGCAGTACCGACCGCCTGCTCGGCGCACGCACGGAAGACACCGCGCGCGCTGTCACCGGCAACGCTGGCCTGATGTTCGACCTGACCACCTGGGCGCGCCCCTATATCAGCTACGCCACCTCCTTCCTGCCGAACAGCGGCACCGACGTCAACGGCGGCACCTTCAAGCCCGAGACCGGCCGGCAGGCCGAGCTTGGCATCAAGTTCGACCTGCCCAACAAGAGCGGACTGCTGACGCTGGCGGCATTCGACCTGACACGGCGCAACGTACTGAGCTCCGACCCGGTCAACACCGGCTTCAGCATTGCCACGGGCGGGCAGCGCACGCGCGGGCTGGAGGCCGAGCTGACCGCCGATCTCGGCGGCGGCTGGAGCCTGGCCGGCGCCTATGCCTATATCGCCAGCGAGGTGACGGAAGACACGGTCGCGGCCAATGTGGGCCAACCGCTCAACAATGTGCCGCGGCATAGCGTTTCCCTGTGGGGCACCAAGCATTTCCGCGGGGCGCTGGCGGGCTGGTATGCCGGCGCCGGCATGCGCGCCGAGAGCGCCAAGCGCGGCTACAGCTTCAACTACACGGTGCCCGGCTATGCGGTGGCGGACCTTGCCGTGGGCTACGCGGCATCGCACTGGAAGGCCGCGCTCAACGTCAAGAACGTATTCGACAAGGCGTACTACGCCGGCGGTCTCAACAACAATGTGCTGCCGGTGGGCAATCCCCGCACGGTCATGCTCAACATCGGGCTCAACTACTAAGCGAGCGCTACGCCGCCAGCAGGTTTTCGATCAGGACCGCCACATGCCGCACGGCCACATCGTCGTCGCGGCGGATATGCCAGGCCAGGTGGAGGGCAAACCCCTCCACCGCCACAGGCGGCGCGAAGGTTGCCAGCGCTTGTGCGGGACCCGCCGGCAGGCAGCGGCTGGGCAGCATGGCGATCAGGTCGGAATCCGCCAGCAGCGGCGGCACCATCATGAAACTCGGCACCACCATGCCGACGCGCCGCGACAGGCCCAGCGCGGCCAGCGCATCGTCCAGCGGCGTGCGGCTCTCGCCACGGCCGGATACCAGCACGTGCGGAAAGTCCAGCCAGCGAGCCAGGCTGAAGCCGGCGGCGGCCGGATGGCCGGCGCGCATGGCTACCACATAGTGCTCGCGCAATAACGGGCGACACCGGAAATCCGTGCCCGGCGCGGGAAACACCGATACGGCCAGGTCGCTGTCGCCCCGCGCCAGGGATTCAAGCGCGGCGTCCGCGCCCTGCCAGGGCTGGAGCACCAGGTTCAGGCCCGGCGCGCTCGCGGCCAGCTGACGATGCAACTGCCTCGCCACCAGCACGGCGGGATGGTCCGCCATGCGCACGCGCACGGTCTGCGACAAGCTCGCCAGATCCACCTCCGGCGCGCCGATCACCGCGGCCACCGACGCCAGCGCCTGCTTCAGCGGCGCCCGCAAGGCCTGCGCCCTGGGCGTCAGTTGCATGCCGCCGGGAGCACGCTCCAGCAAACGGTCCTTGAACAGGTGGCGGCAACGCTCCAATGCGCTGGAGGCAGCTGGCTGGGACAGGCCAACGCGCTGGGCGGCCCGCGAGACGTGAGCCTCGTCGAGCAACGCATCCAGCACCGTCAGCAGGTTGAGATCGATCGCGCGTAAATTCATGAAACGGATAATAAAACATACAAACTATCCATTGGAGTAATTTCACTCCGGGCGCCATTCTTGCGGCATGGCCACTGCATCGCCACTGCATCGCCACGGCAGGACCAACCGGAGCCAACCATGCCCAAGACCCTGATTCTCCTGTTCCACCCCCGCTTTGCCCATTCCAAGGCCAATCGCGCCTTATGCGCTGCCGCCGCCACGGTCCCCGGCGTGGAAATCGCCGACCTCTACGCCTGCTACCCGGACGGCGCCATCGACGTGGACGCCGAGGTGCGCCGGCTGCGCAACGCGGACCGCATCGTGTTCCAGTTCCCGGTCCAGTGGTACGCCACGCCCTCGCTGCTCAAGGCCTGGCAGGATGCCGTGCTGACCCGCATGTTCTATCTCGCCTACGACACCGAAGGCCGCGCGCTCGAAGGCAAGCCCCTGCTGGTGGCGGCTACCGCCGGCAATGTGCCGCACGCTTATACGCCTGCCGGCGTGAACCTCTTCCCGCTTGCGGAACTGTTGCGTCCCTTGCAGGCAACCGCGCATCGCTGCGGCCTGCCGTGGACGGAGCCCTTCCTGCTGTTCGAGGCCGGCAAGCTGGGCAGCGATGCGCTGGCGGCCGCGGGCGAACGCTACGCGGCACGATTGGAGCAGTGGGATTTCGGGTGCGGGACGGATGCCCCGTCCCGGTGCAGAGCCGCCTAGCCAGCGGGCCCAAGATCGTTCAAGATGCGGGCTCGCCGCCCGCCGTAGCGTACGGGCGGCCATTCCCCCCAACCCCAACGACGCGGGCCGGCGGCAGGGATCGCCCTCGCCCGCCCGCTCGTTGGCACGCTTGAACGCCTGAGAGTCGCAATTGCCGCTGAACCGCCTGAAACAGAGTGCCACCCTGATCGCCGTGCTGGCGCTGATCGGGTCGATGGCTTCGCTTTGCATCGGCACGTCGTTTGCCAAGAGCCTGTTCACCGCCGTGGGCGCGCAGGGCACCACGGCGCTGCGGGTCAGCTTTTCGGCGTTGATCCTGCTGTGCGTGTGGCGGCCCTGGCGAATGCCGCTGAGCCTGGCCAATGCGCGCGTGATCGCGCTATACGGCGCCGCGCTGGGCGCCACCAACCTGCTGTTCTATATGTCGCTGCGCACCGTCCCGCTCGGGCTGGCGATCGCCATCGAGTTCACCGGGCCGCTGGCGGTCGCGGTATCGTCGTCGCGGCGGGCCATCGACTTCCTCTGGATCGCCTTCGCCGTGGCGGGCCTGCTGCTGCTGTTGCCGCTCGGGCAGAACGTGGCCAACCTGGACCCCGTCGGCATTGGCTACGCGCTGGCAGCGGGCGTGGGCTGGGCGCTGTACATCATCTTCGGGCAGATGGCCGGCAACGCGCACGGCGGGCAGGCCACTTCGCTGGGGCTGACCATGGCATCGCTGGTGGTGCTGCCCTTCGGGCTGGCGCATGCCGGCACCGCCATGTTCAGCCCCTCGCTGCTGCTGGCCGGACTGGCCGTGGGCCTGCTCTCCAGCGCCATCCCCTATTCGCTGGAGATGGTGGCGCTCAAGCGGTTGCCGCGCCGGACTTTCGGCATCCTGCTCAGCATGGAACCGGCCATGGGCGCGCTCGCCGGGCTGGCGTTCCTGCATGAGACCTTGAACGCGCAGCAATGGCTGGCCATTGCCAGCATCATCACAGCTTCGATCGGCTGCACACTGACGGCGGGCTCGCGCAAGCGCGCCACCGCCGAGGCCTAGATCAGGCCACCGCCGCCCGCGGCTCGCCGACAGCCTGCCCGCTTAGCGCCAGGCGCACCTCATAGAGCAGGACGTCCTCCGGATTGCGCCGGGCGGAGAAACCGAACTCGCGCATCAGCGCCAGCATGCGGCGGTTTTCGCTCAGCACGTCGCCGCGCAGCAGGCGCAGCCCGGCGCCAATGGCGGCATCCCGCAGGCGCTGGATCAGCCGGCGGCCGATGCCCTTGCCCTGCCAGTCGTCGGCCACCGCCACGGCGAACTCGCCAACCGCGTCACCCGTCACCACGTAGTTGCCATTGGCGACGATCACCGGCACCCCGTCCGCTTCCGCCGTGACCACCAGCGCCAGGCCGGCTTCATTGTCGAGGAACAGGTCGATCACCTCGTCCGACACGCGTCCGCCGGTCAGGAAGCGGTAGTACCTGCTCTCGCGCGACAAGGCCTGGACAAAGGCCCGCTCCCGCTCCGCATCGCCTGCGCGCACCGCGCGAACCACCACCCGTTCACCGCCGCTCAGCAGCCAGGTTTCCGCGCATTCCGGGCACGCTGCGTGCGGGCCGCTCACGGACGGGCGGGCTTGGCCGGCCAGGCTGAGGTGGTGGATGGGTTGCATGTACGGCTCCTAACTTCATATTTCATAGCCAGGAGTATAGGCAATACCCTGACTATTGCAAATGAAGTTAGCCTGCTATGCTGAATCCATGGATCTCACTGCCCAAGAACTCCGCAACTGCTCGATTGCCGCGACCCTTTCGCTGATTGGAGAGAAGTGGACGATCCTGATCTTGCGCGACGTCTTCCACGGCGTCCGGCGCTTCGACGAATTCCTGGAGCGCCTGCAATGCTCCCCCGCCGTGCTGTCCGCAAGGCTTAAGACGCTGACCGAGGCAGGCATCCTGCGCAAGGTGAGCTATCGGGAACCCGGCGAGCGCGAACGATTTGAATACCGGCCCACGCGCGCTGCGGTGGAGTTGCTGCCGGTGATCATTGGACTGATGCAGTGGGGCGATCGTCACATGGCCGCCAGCGGCAAGGGGCCGGTGGAGTTGCACACCCGCCCGGAGCGGCGTCAGGTGCGTGCCGCGCTGGTGGATGACGCGGACCAGCTGGTGCGGCCCAACGATATCGAGATTTCGCGCGCCAGCCGGCAGGCAGAGTCTGCGGCTGACGTCAAATCCCTGGAAACGCCAGCAGCGCGGGCATAGGCCTTGGCACCGGGCGCGGGGGAAAGCGGCCCGGTCAGCAGCGCCGGCCGTCAATCCTTCAGCCACCAGTCCAACAGCGTTTCGTCCTCGGGATTGTCGAGATTCCTGTAGATGTTCGCGTAGTACCACTGAATCCCGGTCTGCTCGCAAAACCGGTCAAAGACATCGCCGATTCGATTCATTCCGCTTTAGCTGCACGGATCAAGCGGCTGCCCAGGTCGACGAGCCGCTGTCGCCTTCGGTAGAGCCGATAGTCAAGCTGCCAGCTCAGTTGACCGGCCGGGGCTCGGGGAAGGTCCAGGCACCCGAGAGAATCTCCGCGCGAGGCCGGTACAGGCGCACCGTGTAGTTCCAGCCAGCGACAATCGGCACGCAGTTGGGCACCTGCGTGTCGCAGCCGCCGAACTGGATCGGGATCGAACCATCGCTGCCTTTCTTCGCCGTGAGGTTGTTGATCGTATAGGCGCTGGCGGGATTCTTCTGGAAGTAGCCCTCGGCGTTGTAGACGCTCACTGACCAGAACGCATCCACTGGGACATCCTTGACATTGAGCTGATAGACGGTCCCGCCGTCATTCCTGGCGGGGGTGATGTTGAGATAGGTGGCGTCCTTGTCGGGATTGCCGCCCCAGGCTGCCGCTGTGCCGATCAGGCGCCGTACCGGATCGACCTCCTCCTTCGTGCCGAACGCCTTCTTGAAGTCCGGCATCGTCGAAGACAGTACCAGGAGGGCATCGCGGACTTTCTTCTGGCTGACCGGATCCCAGTTGGGCGTTTCGAGCTTGCCAGGCGCTTTCTGGCTGACCTTGATAGCGTCCTGCAGGGCGTGGACTTGCTTGATGTCGTTCGGGCTGCTGGGGTCGACGAGTGTGCGGATCGCGGTGACCACGTAGCGCGTGCCGACGTTCTCGCGAGTCAGGGTATGGGTGCCCGCGCCGTAAAACACGTTCGGCACGTAGTGGTCCTCATTGATGACCTGCATGGACATGAAGCGCTTGCCCGGGTCCGGCAGGGTGATGGTCACAGGGCCGGCGTCAAGGTCAAAGACGCCGGACGAATAGAGGGTGTCGCGATTGAGGCGGATCACCGTCTGATGGTCGATCGACGCAGGCTCCCGGCGATGAAGCAGCTTGCCCACACCGCCCTGCCTGGCAAGTCCCCCGACATACATATCGGTCTCCGCACGGATGAAGTTGTCGACCGTAACGGGAACAGGGGCGCCACCGGGGTGCGTCGCCGCAGGCTGCGATTGCGCGGTGCCAAGCGTGGCGAGGGTGGCGCATATGGCGCAGGCGGAGGTTAGTGTTGCTCTCATGAAAGATTCCATTCGTTTGTTCGCGATCGTACATTTACTTAACGGCAGCGCCACTATCGAACCTGGTCACGCCTCATCAATCGACCCGCTTCAATTGTCGTCCTGAAGCGCTTCCTGGCTGCCGTCTCCGTGCCGCAAGACCTCACAGAAGAAGCCCCATCTTCGGTGGATACCCCATAGGTATGCCGACCAAGTGGACTCGCGCCGCTGTCGGCGGAGCGAACTGGCAATCATCCATGAGCGTACCGGAAGACGAAGTCGCCCGTAGTCAGCGTTTTCGCGGACCGAATTAGATTTTCTTGCAGGCAGCGGAATGCTGGCCCGAACAAAGAAAGTCCAACCTGCGGCCATCTGCACAGTCGAATTTGCTTCGCTCAACATGCTCCGTCATCTGGTTTGCGTTGTCGCCGCAAGTAACTAGCCATTGCCGCAAAACGACGGCGCGTTTCCAGTTCGAATATCCGCGCGGCGACAGGATCCAGAACCCGACCAAGAAATTGAGGCCGTAGCCTGATATTGAATGTGTAAGTGAGCTCCGACATGCCATCCGCAAGATCGCGGTGCCGCATCGACGCAGCCCAAAACGCGAAAGGACCAGTGGGAGCAACGATGACCGCTGCTGCAATGCTGGGCGGAGCATAGCTGACAAATCGCGTTCGCATTCCAAGGAGTCTCTTCCAGCCGCAGCCAAGGTTCGTCGTTACCGCTCCGACGTAGGGATGGGTGCCTCCGCCTTCCACATATGCCACCGACAACAAGGTGTCCCATAACAGCCGCTTCTCGTGATTGTGAAAAGCCTCGAATGCTGCGGCGGCCGATGCCGGCATCGTCAGCACCATGCGACGCTGAGCCATTTTCAGGACTCCTCGATTGTYGTTCGGATTCCMCACCGCTGAAACAGCGGTCCAAATTCCGAGAGGTGAAGAAACCCGGTGCAAGCGAAGGCACCGCGCGCAGTGAGTTTCCCTGCAAGGATTTTTCGCGCGACAAGGATAGCTGCCATGCAGGGTATTTCCGGACCGCTTCTGTCCGGCGCGCACAAATGCCACTCAGACTCGCCCGCGGTGCCATCGAGGCGGGTTCCGGTGACCCTTACCAGCATGCCGCCGTTTTCGCTGCCGAATCGATCAAGGAGGCTGATGGAAACCCGATTGAGCCAGGGCGCACTCCGCTCCAGTGGAATCCGCATCCCGCGCCTGCGCATTGCAGCCGCCAGCCACAACGCCATATGCTGGATTCGCAGCTCAAGCGCGGCGTGAAACTCCACAGTGCGGACACTGGGGTAGCGTAGCGGGAACAGTTCGAGGTCCGGGACATCGCATGCCGCCGCCCAACGGGTTCCCAGTCCGGGAAATCTGAGCACGCGTAGGTCTTGCCAGCCGTGCGCGGCTTGCCAAACGCCTTCCTTCAGGCGACCGATCGGCGAGCCAGCATAGCTGAAGACGGCCTTGAGCGTCGCCGTGCCCCTGGGCGCCTGCTGACCTGGCGCGATTGCCATGCTGATGCTGTCGACGCGGGAGTAGCGCGCGGCAAGCATGTCTGTGACCGCGGAGGACAGGGCAGGCACGCTGCTGGCACCGCTAATCGCACAGACTTCTGCTGCGCGCGCTCTGGTATCAAGGCATTGTGCGAAGTTCGCGACGAAACGCCTGCCGTCGGAGAGGTCCACATAATGCGCGCCGACGGCACAAGCCGATTCGGCAACGCGGTAGTCCTGCCCCTGGAACGGTCCGGCGCAATGTATCACGAGCTCTGGTTGCAGCTTCGCAAGCTTGTCCGGAAAGTCGTCGGCCTGGATGTCGATTTGCGCGGTACGGACAGACGCACAGTTCACTGTGATCGTGCTTGCGGATTGGGTGGYATGCCGTCCGGCAGCAATAATCTCATGACTTTCGTCTTCTGACAGGCTTCTGCAGATTCGCGCGCCAAAGTTGCCTAGCCCACCTAATACAACGACCCGCATGATGTCGCTCCTGGCTCTTACCCGGCGTCAGCCCATTTCGTCCTCCAATGGAGGATGCATCGTTCGGCAATTGATGTCAGGTCCATGCCTGATAGGTTAGTTATGCCAGTAATTTCTGTCAATAGAGAAACAAATGGCAGGAAATGGTCAGTCAACGCCCGGCCATGAGGATGCACTTCATTTGCACCGAATCCAGCTAGCCAACGGCGGATTGTTCGGTTTATCTCACCTTCGCTAGATGAAAGGTTAGCGGCCGGTTGAATCCACAGCCGGTTGCAGCCGTCCGATCCAGCGGCAGTTCACTGAGCGGCGGGTAGCAGTTGCGAATGTTGAATCGACGTAGACGGTATCGTCGGGCTCGGAGAGGCATTTTTTGGTCCACGTAGACTTTCCCGCCCCCTGCACGCCAAAGACCATGACGATTCGTCGCGGGCGGCCTTTGATCGCCGTGGACAAATCTATATACAACCGCTCCCAGGCCGCGGCGTTGCGCTCGGCTGTAAACCCCGGCCAGCATCGGTCTGCAAGTAGTGGTCGGGATTGAGGTGCATGGCACGCCTCCATTCTCGGCATTGAAACTTCCTGATCTGCTCACGGGCACCAGGATAACCGAGGAGGATTCGTGACTGGCGACGCCTCAAAAAACGATTGCCAGCAATTCACGGGGGGGTGGCTAAAATAACCGCCCGAGGACTGACTGGAGCAAACATCAATGCAACTTCTCGATCATGCTTCGATAGGCGTGCCCGACCTGGCCGCAGCGCGTCCGTTCTACGACTCGGTCATGCGAGCGTTGGGGGCAAGGAAGGTCTATGACCGCCCTGATGCGCTTGGCTACGGCGAGCGCTGCACGTCCGGCGATACGGTATCGACGTGCGTTGCGGTCTCTCTGGACCCGGGCAGGATCGAAGCAAACAAGCGGCACTGGTGCTTCAAGGCCGCGTCCCGCCGACAAGTGGACGAATTCTTCGCGGCAGGCATCGCCGCCGGGGCACGTTCGGATGGCGATCCGGGCCTCCGGCCTGACTACCATAGCGAATACTACGCAGCATTTCTCTTCGATCCGGCGGGCAATCGCGTGGAGGCGGTGTGTCATTCGGCCTCGGATTGACAGCGGTGCCTGCAAAAGCGGGGAGTGAGGGCCAAACATCACATGATGTAAAACACCGTCGGGCGACTGGAACATCATTTGGCGCACCGCGCAGGGGCCGCATCGCCCTGCTCCAGCGCTGAAATGAGCCTGGACGGCCTCAAGCCGCCCATCCCCTGCACCATCCCCACGCACCGCCCCGCCCATTGCACTGCACCATGACCGTGCCGCCCCGCCCCACCTCGGCGCATCCGGTACCCGCCTGACGCGCCCTCGCAGCGCAAAACCCCCTGCATCCATCACAAACCGCCCTGGCACACCGCTTGCGTAACAAGACCCGAGCGGACCAACGGCGGCCCGCTCACCCCACACAGGGTAGCAGCGGTCTTCACCGCTGCCACCAGGACAACGGCGTCCCCTGACCCGGTCTTATGACCGGCTCGCGGGACGCCATTTGTTTTTATGGAGCCATGATGACCGGCAAAGCCACCCGCATCGAACTGCTAAGCCTGCGCACCCCGCAGATGCGTGCCTTCCACCTGACGTGGATGGCGTTCTTCGTATGCTTCTTCGCGTGGTTCGCTTGCGCGCCGCTGATGCCCGTCCTCAAGGGCGAGTTCGGCCTGACCCCCGACCAGATTGCCAATATCAATATCGCCGCAGTCGCGGTGACCATCCTCGTGCGCCTGGCCATCGGCCCGCTGTGCGACCGCTTCGGCCCCCGCCGCGCCTATACCGGCCTGCTCGCGCTGGGCGCGATTCCCGTGCTGGGCGTGGCGATGGCGCAGAGCTACGAGGCCTTCCTGTTCTTCCGCCTGCTGATCGGCGCGGTGGGTGCCAGCTTCGTCATCACGCAGTACCACACCTCCGTCATGTTCGCCCCCAACGTGGTGGGCACCGCAAACGCGGCTGCGGCTGGCTGGGGCAATGCCGGCGGCGGCGCCGCGCAGGCGCTGATGCCGCTGCTGCTGGGCGGCGTCCTGATGCTGGGCGTGAGCCACACCATGGGCTGGCGCCTGGCGTTGCTGGTGCCGGGCGTGCTGATGCTGATCATGGCGGTGGTCTACTGGCGCTTCACGCAAGACTGCCCGCAAGGCGACTTCAAGGACCTGCGCGCTCGCGGCATCGCCATCGACAGCGGCAAGAAAGGCGGCTGGGCCAGCTTTGTCGCCGCTGCCGCCAACTACCGTGTGTGGATGCTGTTCATCACCTACGGCGCCTGCTTCGGCGTGGAGATCTTCATCCACAACGTGGCCGCCACCTATTACGTGGATCGCTTCGGCCTGTCGCTCAGCAGCGCCGGCCTGGCCGCCGCCAGCTTCGGCCTGCTCGCCCTGTTCGCCCGCGCCCTTGGCGGCTGGCTGTCGGACAAGGCAGCGCTGCGCCGCGGCCTGGACGCACGCTCCACGCTGCTGTTCGCGCTGATCCTGGGCGAAGGCCTGGGCCTGCTGTRGTTCGCCCAGGCGCATAGCGTCGCGGCGGCCATCGTTGCCATGCTGGCCTTCGGCCTGTTCACCCACATGGCCTGCGGCGCCACCTACGCGCTGGTGCCCTTTATCGATCGCAAGGCGCTCGGCGGCGTGGCCGGGATCATCGGTGCCGGCGGCAATGTGGGCGCGGTGGCGGCCGGCTTCCTGATGAAAGGCCTGGGCAACCTGCAGCAAACGCTGACCGTGCTGGGCGCGGTGGCCATCGTCTCGGCCCTGTGCGCCATCGCCGTGCGTTTCTCGGCCGAGCACAAGGCCAGCGAGCAGGCGCTGTTCGACAACGCCCTCGCCGGCTCCGGCTCCTGAGCCGTACCGACGCAACGATTCTCCTAAAAAGTACAAGCACAGCGGCCTCACAGAACAAGGAAATCATCATGAAACTGATCATCATCGGCCACGGCATGGTCGGCCACAAATTCCTGGAATGCCTGGCCGAGGCAGGCTCGCAAGATATCGAAGTCACCGTGCTGTGCGAGGAAGCGCGCCCGGCCTATGACCGCGTGCATCTATCCGAATTCTTCGCCGGCAAGTCCGCCGAGGAACTCTCGCTGGTGGAAGCCGGCTTCTTCGAGCGCAGCAACATGCTGCTGCGCCTGAACGCCCGCGCCACCRGCATTGACCGCRCCGCCAGGACGGTGACGGTTTCCACCGGCGARACGCTGKCCTACGACAAGCTGRTSMTCGCCACCGGCTCCTACCCCTTCGTGCCGCCGCTGCCGGGCAAGGACCGCAAGGATTGCTTCGTCTACCGCACCATCGAAGACCTGGAAGCCATGCAGGAGTGCGGTGCGCGCTCGAAGACCGGGGTGGTCATCGGCGGCGGCCTGCTGGGCCTGGAATGCRCCAAGGCGCTGCGCGACATGGGCCTGCAAACCCATGTGGTGGAATTCGCCCCGCGCCTGATGGCGGTACAGGTGGACGACGGCGGCGGCGCCATGCTGCGCCGGAAGATCGAAGAACTCGGCGTCACCGCGYACACCCGCAAGAACACCGTGGAAATCGTCGACGGCGAAGACGGCACCCACCGCATGAACTTTGCCGATGGCAGCCACCTCGACACCGACATGATCGTGTTCTCCGCCGGCATCCGCCCGCGCGACGAACTGGCCCGCGCCAGCGGTCTGGCCATTGGCGAGCGCGGCGGCATCACGGTGGACAACCAGTGCCTGACCTCGGACCCCGACGTTTACGCCATCGGCGAATGCGCGCTGTGGGACGGCAAGATCTACGGTCTGGTCGCCCCCGGCTATGAAATGGCCCGCGTGGCCGCCAAGCACCTGCTGGGCCACCAGGCCGAGTTCTCCGGCGCCGACATGAGCACCAAGCTCAAGCTGATGGGCGTGGACGTGGCCAGCCTGGGCGATCCGCACGGCAACGCACCCGGCAGCCGTTCCTACCAGTTCACCGACGAGCGCAAGCAGGTCTACAAGAAGCTGGTGGTTTCCGAATGCGGCAAGTACCTGCTGGGCGGCGTGCTGGTGGGCGATGCCGAGGAATACGGCACCCTGCTGCAGATGATGCTTAACAAGATCGAGTTGCCCGAGTCGCCGGAATTCCTGATCCTGCCGTCCTCCGATGGTCAGGCCAAGCCAGGTCTGGGCGCCGACGCGTTGCCGGAGTCCGCGCAGATCTGCTCGTGCAACAACGTTTCCAAGGGTGATATCTGCGCTGCCGTCTGCGATGGCGCCACCACCATCGGCGAGCTGAAGCGCTGCACCAAGGCCGGCAGCACCTGCGGCGGCTGCGTACCGCTGGTCACGCAGGTGATGAAGGCCGAGATGAAGAAGCAAGGCCTGGCGGTCAACAACCACCTGTGCGAACACTTCGCCTACTCGCGCCAGGAGCTTTACCACCTGGTCCGCGTGGGCGGCTTCAAGACCTTCGGCGATCTGCTGGCGGCGCATGGCAAGGGCCTGGGCTGCGACGTCTGCAAGCCGACCGTGGCGAGCATCCTCGCCTCSTGCTGGAACGASTTCGTGCTCAAGGAAGAGCACGCCAGCCTGCAGGACTCSAACGATTACTTCCTGGGCAATATCCAGAAGGACGGCACCTACTCCGTGGTGCCGCGCATGCCGGGCGGCGAAGTCACGCCCGACGGCCTGATCGCGGTGGGCCAGGTAGCCAAGAAGTACGGCCTCTACACCAAGATCACSGGCGGCGCSCGGGTCGACATGTTCGGCGCCCGCGTGGAAGAGCTGCCGATGATCTGGGAAGAACTGATCGCCGCCGGCTTCGAGTCCGGCCATGCCTACGGCAAGTCCCTGCGCACCGTGAAATCGTGCGTGGGCTCCACCTGGTGCCGTTACGGCGTGGACGACTCGGTCGGCCTGGCCGTCGAGATCGAAAACCGCTACAAGGGCCTGCGCGCGCCGCACAAGATCAAGTTTGGTGTTTCCGGCTGCACCCGCGAGTGCGCCGAAGCCCAGGGCAAGGACGTGGGCATCATCGCCACGGAACGCGGCTGGAACCTGTACGTGTGCGGCAACGGCGGCATGAAGCCCCGCCACGCCRAACTGCTGGCCAGCGACCTGGACCGCGAAACCCTGCTGCGCTACGTGGACCGCTTCCTGATGTTCTACGTGCGTACCGCCGACCGCCTGCAACGCACCAGCGTGTGGCGCGACAACCTCGAAGGCGGCCTGGACTACCTCAAGGCCGTGGTGCTGGAAGACAGCCTGGGCATCGGCGCCGAACTGGAAGCGCAGATGCAGCATGTGGTGGACACCTACGAAGACGAATGGAAGGCCGCCGTGACCAACCCGGAAACCCGCAAGCGATTCCGCCACTTCGTCAACAGCGACATGCGCGACGACAACCTGGTCTTYATGGAAGAGCGCGGCCAGATCCGCCCGGCCACGCCGGAGGAACGGAACTTGCATAAATCCCGGCTTGAGCAGATCCCCGTGATCGTCAAGGCAGCCTGAACCGTCCCGACCCAACATCTCGCGCCAACGCCCAAGGAAGACATCATGAGCCACACTCACCATACCGAAGCCTGGACCGCCGTTTGCAGCCTGCGCGACATCGTGCCCAATACCGGCGTGTGCGCACTGGTGGACAAGGCGCAGATCGCCGTGTTCCGGGTCGGCCCCGGCCACAGCGACGATCAGGGCGGCAACGGCGACCAGGTGTTCGCCATCTCCAATTACGATCCCAATTCCAACGCCGCCGTGCTGTCGCGCGGCCTGGTGGGCAGCCTGGGCGAGCGCATCGTGGTGGCGTCGCCGATCTACAAGCATCACTTCGACCTGCAGACCGGCGAATGCCTGGAAGCGCCCGAGCACTCCATCGCGGCGTATCCGGCCCGCGTCTATGACGGCAAAGTCTGGGTGGCCGCATGACCACGCCCCCCAAACCCCGCCTGGTGGTGGTCGGCAACGGCATGGCCGGCATGCGTACGGTCGAGGAGTTGCTCAAGCTCGCGCCCGACCTCTATGACATCACCGTGTTCGGCGCCGAGCCGCACGGCAATTACAACCGCATCCTGCTCTCGCCGGTGCTGGCGGGCGAGAAGACGGTCGCGGACATCATGCTCAACACCCGCGACTGGTACAAGCAGAACGGCATCGAACTGCTGGCCGGCGATCCGGTGGTGGCGATCGACCGCCGCCGCCGGCTGGTGCGCTCGCAGTCCGGGCGGGAAGTGGGTTACGACCGCCTGCTGCTGGCGACCGGCTCCAAGCCGTTCATCATCCCCGTGCCGGGCCACCAGCTTGATGGCGTGATCGCCTTTCGCGACATCCAGGACGTGGAAACCATGCTGGCAGCGGCCCGCAACCATCGCCACGCCGTGGTGATCGGCGGGGGCCTGCTCGGCCTGGAAGCCGCCAACGGCCTGATGCGCCAGGGCATGGAGGTCAGCGTAGTGCACGTGGCCGACAGCCTGATGGAGCGCCAGCTCGACAAGCCCGCCGCCGCGTTGCTCAAGCAGGCGCTGGAGCGCAAGGGCCTGCGCTTCCTGCTCAATGCCAATACCAGCGGCATCCTTGGGGAAGACCGCGTGACCGGCGTATGCTTTAAAGACGRTACCCGGATCCCCGCCGACCTGGTGGTGATGACCGCCGGCGTACGCCCCAATATCGAACTGGCCCAGCAGGCCGGGTTGCGCTGCGAGCGCGCCATCGTGGTGGACGACACCTTGCAGACCTTCGATCCGCGCGTGTACGCCGTGGGCGAATGCGTGCAGCACCGGCAGGCCACCTTCGGGCTGGTCGCGCCGATCTGGGAMCAGGCGCGCGTSKSCGCSGCSCACCTGGCCGGCGCCGGGCATCGCCGCTAYGTGCAGCAGGCCACGGCSACCAAGCTCAARGTSACYGGCGTGGAYCTKTACTCCGCCGGCGACTTCATCGGCGGCGAAGGCAGCGAGGATCTCGTCATGCGCGATCCGCGCCGCGGCATGTACAAGCGGCTGGTGCTGCAAGGCGGGCGGCTGGTCGGGGCGGTACTGTACGGCGACGTGCAGGACGGCCCCTGGTACTTCGACCTGATCCAGAGCGGCGCCCCGGTGGGCGCCATGCGCCAGCGGCTGCTGTTCGGCAAGGCGCAGTGCGAGGCCATGGCAGCCTGACCGATCTAACGCTTGAACGATTCAACGCTTGAACGATCCAGTCCCCGATTGACCGCCAGCAACGAGCGCTAACGTGAACCTGTCCGATATCCCCGTCATCCTCTCCACCGGTTCGCCCACCCTGCTGTCCGCCGACGCCGCAGTCACCGTCACCGATACCACCTGCCCGTATTGTGGCGTGGGCTGCGGCGTGCGCGCCACCCGCCATGCCGACGGCAGCGTGGAGGTGGCCGGCGACGCCAGCCACGGCTCCAACCAGGGCCGCCTGTGCGTGAAGGGCTCGGCCCTGGCCGAAACCGTTGGCCTGGAAGGCCGCCTGCTGCACCCGCAAGTACGCGGGGCCGACGGCGACTTGCAGCAAGTGTCCTGGGAGCACGCGCTGGACAAGGTCGCCCGGGGCTTCAAGGACATCATCGCCGAGCACGGCCCCGATGCCGTGGCGCTCTACGTCTCSGGCCAGYTGCTGACCGAGGACTACTACGTCGCCAACAAGCTGATGAAGGGCTTTATCGGCAGCGCCAATATCGACACCAATTCGCGGCTGTGCATGTCGTCGGCGGTGGCCGGGCACAAGCGCGCCTTTGGCGAGGACCTGGTGCCGGGCAACTACGAAGACCTGGAACTGGCCGACCTGGTGGTGCTGGTCGGCTCCAATACCGCCTGGTGCCACCCGATCCTGTTCCAGCGGCTGTTGAAAGCCAAGGAAGCCCGGCCCGATATGAAGCTGGTGGTGATCGACCCGCGCCGCACCGCAACGTGCGAGCTGGCCGACCTGCACCTGCCGGTCAAGCCGGGCACCGATGTGTGGCTGTTCAATGGCCTGCTGCACTACCTGGCGCAGCATGGCGCGCTGGACCAGTCGTTCATCGATGCCCATACCAGCGGCCTGGATGCCGCGCTGGCCGCGGCTGGCCCGGACTGCACCGATGTCGCCAAGGTGGCCAAAGCCTGCAAGCTGGACCCCGAAGCCCTGCGTGGTTTCTATGCGCTGTTCGCTGCCACGCCGAAGGTGGTGACCGGCTTCTCCCAGGGCGTGAACCAATCGTCGGCAGGCACCGACAAGGTCAACAGCATCATCAACTGCCACCTGGCCACTGGCCGGCTGGGCAAGCCGGGCATGGGCCCCTTCTCGCTGACGGGGCAGCCTAACGCGATGGGCGGCCGGGAAGTCGGCGGCCTGGCCAACATGCTGGCCGCGCACATGGAACTGGCCGACCCGCTGCACCGCGAGATCGTGCAAGCGTTCTGGGGCTCGCCCGCTATCGCGGACAAGCCAGGCCTGAAGGCGGTGGAGCTGTTCGAGGCCATCGAGCAAGGCCGGGTCAAGGCCGTGTGGGTGATCGCCACCAACCCGGTCGTCAGCCTGCCCGATGCCGACCAGGCCCGCCGCGCGCTGGCCAGATGCCAATTGGTGGTCAGCTCCGACATCATGCTGCGCACGGATACCAACGACGCGGCGCACGTCCTGCTGCCGGCGCTTGGCTGGGGCGAGAAGGACGGCACCGTCACCAGTTCCGAGCGCCGCATCTCGCGCCAGCGCGCCTTCCTGCGGGCGCCCGGCGAAGCCCGCGCCGACTGGCGGATCCTGTGCGACGTTGCCACGCGCATGGGCTTTGAGGGATTCCGCTTTGCCGGACCGCACGAGATCTTCGACGAGCACGCACGGCTGAGCGCGTACCGGAACGCGGGCAGCGGCGATCAGGCCCACGCGCCACGCCTGTTTGACCTCGCCGGGCTGGCTGGCATGAACCAGCAGCAATTCGACGCGCTCGCGCCGGTGCAATGGCCGGTGATGGCCGTGCCATCCGGGAGCCTCGCCAACGCGTCCGGCGGCACTGCGCGGCTGTTCGCCGACGGCCATTTCGCCCATCCCGATGGCCGCGCCCGCTTTATCGCCACCGCGCCGCGCGCGCCGTTCCACGCCACCGACGACGAGTTCCCCCTGGTGCTCAACACGGGCCGCGTGCGCGACCAGTGGCACACCATGACCCGCACCGGCAAATCGCCAAAGCTGGCCGACCACATCGCCGAGCCCTTCGTCGACATGCACCCGCAGGACGCCCTGCTTTGCGGCGTCAGCGAAGGCAAGCTGGCTCGCGTGACCACGCGCTGGGGCGCCATGGTGGCGCGGGTGCAGCACAGCGGCGGCATTGCGCGCGGCAGCGTATTCGTGCCGATCCACTGGAACAGCCAGTTCAGCTCCGATGCGCGCGTTGGCGCGCTGGTCAACCCGGTGGTGGACCCGGTCTCGGGCGAGCCCGAGTTCAAGCACACGCCGGTGCGCGTGGAAGAGTTCCGCGTGTCGTGGCATGGCTTCGTGTTGAGCCGCGAGGACCTCCGGGCGGACGCACTGACCTACTGGACGCGCATCCAGGGCCGCCATTTCCAGCGCTACGAATTCGCCGGCCGCGAGACGATCACCGACCGCGCCGCGTGGGCCCGCCAGTTGCTCGGCATCGATGACCCCAGTGCGGACTGGATCGAGTACGAAGACCGCACCGCCGGCGTCTACCATGCCGGCCATGTGGTCGACGACCGCCTCCAGGCCTGCATCTATGTGTGCACGCGCCCCGAACTGCCCTCGCGCGCGTGGCTGTCCACGCTGTTCGCCAAGGAGCGCCTGGAAGACGCCGATCGCATCGGGCTGCTGCTGGGCCAGCCGATGGAAAAAGGCGCCGACGCCGGCCCCACCGTGTGCTCCTGCTTCGGCGTGGGGCGCAACACCATCTGCGACGCGGTGCGCAAGCACGACCTGAAGACGCCGGCCGAAGTCACCGCCTGCGTGAAGGCGGGCGGCAATTGCGGGTCTTGCGTGCCGGAGTTGAAGAAGCTGCTGGCGGAGATACGGGTGGCGGAAGTGGCTTGATGGCGGCTTCATGGCGCCCGACAATCAAGCCGCGATAGCACCGTTCTCCAGACATGGCGCGTCATAGGTGAATACGACCTCCCGACTGGGGCGTATCAGCATGTCGTCCTTGTCGRCATAGTGCAGGCGCGTCAGCAAGTCCTTGATCAGGTTAAGGCGCGCCAGGCGCTTATCGTCGGCGCGCACCACGGTCCATGGCACCGCGGCGCTCGTGCGAGCAAACATCTCGTTGCGGGCCTCGCTGTATTTCTTCCACAAGCGCACCGCCTGCTGGTCGATCGGGCTGACCTTCCATTGCTTCAGCGGATCGCGCCGCCGCTCCGCAAGGCGCTTCCTCTGTTCCTCCTTGCTGATATCGAGGTAGTACTTGATCAAGCGGATTCCCGAGCGAACCAGCATGCTTTCAAACTCCGTGACGCTCGACATGAACTCCTCACGCTCTGCGTCGGTACAAAAACCCATGACGTGTTCAACGCCCGCGCGGTTGTACCAGCTACGATTGAACAGCGCGAATTCCCCGGCAGCCGGCAGGTACGCCACATAGCGTTGGAAGTACCACGAACCACGGTCCCGGTCGGAGGGTCTTCCCAGCGCCACCACCCGTGTCTCGCGCGGGCTGAGATACTCGACGATGCGCTTGATGGTGCCATCCTTGCCGGCTGCGTCGCGGCCTTCAAGGATCACCAGGATCTTGTCCTGGCAACCAATGAAGTGTTTCTGCAGCTTCACCAACTCTATCTGCAGCAGGCGTAGATCTTCCTCATAGCCATCGTGCCCATCGTGCGACGGGACGCCGTTCTCGTCTCCCGACAGATATCCATGCCGCCTCTTACTCATGATTCCGCTCCTACCGGCCGTCCGCTGCCCGGCATTTCGCCAGGCTGGGCGCTCTCCGGCACCAGCGCCTTACCCGACAGCAACTGATCCAGCGTTGCGCGATCCACAACTTCCTTCTTGAGCAGCAGTTTCGCCAGTCCTTTCAGCGTCTCCCGATGCTCCAGCAAGGTTTGCTGCACGCGCAGGCTCGCCTCCTTCAGCAATTGCCTGACCTCGTCGTCGATCATTTGCGCCGTGCGCTCGCTGTACTCTTTTCGATCGTGCGGGAGCATGGCGGCGCCCGCGAACATGGGATTGGGCATGGCCTCGTAGGTAGCCAGCCCGAGTTGCTCGCTCATGCCGTATTGGGTAATCATCTGCCGGGCGATGTCGGTGGCGCGCTGCAAGTCATTCTGCGCGCCGGTGGAAACATCGGAAAAAATGATCTGTTCGGCAACGCGCCCGCCCAGCAATACGTCGAGCCGGTCGAGCAACTCGCTTTTCTTGAGAAGATATCTATCCTCGGTCGGTGTCTGCTGCGTATAACCCAGCGCCGCGACGCCACGCGGAATAATGGAGATCTTCGAGACCCGGTCGGCATTGGGGCGATGTTCCGCAACCAGCGCGTGACCCGCTTCGTGAAACGCGATGGTTTCCTTCTCCCGGGGATTCATGACGCGGTTCTTCTTCTCCAGTCCACCGACGATCCGGTCTAATGCCTCGTCAAAATCTCCCACCTCGACGGCATCCTTGCCTTTGCGGGCCGCCAGCAGCGCCGCTTCATTGACCAGGTTAGCCAGATCCGCGCCGGCAAATCCCGGCGTACGCCCGGCCAGCCTGGCGAGATCCACGGTGGGGGCCAGGGTCACGTTCCTGGCATGCACCCTGAGAATCTGCTCTCGCCCTTTCAGGTCCGGACGGTCCAGCGCAACATGACGGTCGAATCGCCCGGGTCGCAGCAGCGCGGGATCGAGAATCTCGGGACGATTGGTGGCAGCCATGATGATGACCCCCTTATTGGTATCGAACCCGTCCATCTCCACCAGCAGTTGATTCAGGGTCTGCTCCCGCTCGTCCTGACCGCCGACGGCGTTGAAGCCGCGCGTCTTGCCAAGGGCATCCAGCTCGTCGATGAAGATAATGCAGGGCGCCTTCTGCTCAGCCTGCATAAAGAGGTCGCGCACCCGTGCAGCGCCCACGCCGACAAACATCTCGACGAAGCCGGAGCCACTCATGCTGAAAAAAGGCACCGCTGCTTCCCCTGCGACTGCCTTGGCGAGAAGCGTCTTGCCAGTCCCCGGCGCGCCAAGCAACAACACCCCTTTGGGGATCTTTCCACCAAGGCGCCGGTAGCGCTCGGGACTCCTGAGGAACTCCACGATTTCCATCAGTTCCGCCTTGGCCTCGTCGATGCCGGCAACGTCGGCAAAGGTGACACCGGTCTCCTTCTGCATATAGACCTTGGCCTTGCTCTTGCCGATCTCCATCATCCCGCCAGCCGCGCCACCCATGCGCTTGATCATAAAGCTCCAGAACGCAAAGAACAGCAGCGCGGGCACGACCCAGGACAGCAGTGTGGCAATCCACTTGTTGTCGACCTTCCCCAGGAAGCGCACCTTGGCGGCTTCGAGGTCCTGGACCAGATTGGGGTCATTGACCCGGACAGTGGCGAACTGATGATCGCCCTTCCCCTGGCCCAGCAGCGCATCCACCTCCGTTTTGGGCAACAGGCCTTCCAGTCCCTGCGTATTGAGGGTGCCGGTGACCACGTCATCCGCGATCACGACATCGCTGAGCTTGCCAGCCTTGAGCAGGACCTTGAAATCGCTATAGGAGAGATTGTCGACATGCGCGGAGGCAACATAACTCTGGATGACAAGCATCATCATCATCGCCAGGAGGACGTACCACAGGGAGAATTGCTGTTGTCGCGGTTCCATGGGCATTCATCACCTCGTGAGTTGGCATCGGTTCACGGTTTCCTCATTCTCTGACCAGCCTCGTCCGACAGTGTGCTGTGCAGCCATGCAAAAGAGTGACCGTGCCGCAAGAACCGGGCCGCCAACAGGATGGGCACCCGAATTGCCTGGCACTCCGCCACCCCGACGTACCGATTCAAGCACTCGCAGCCGCGCCAGGCATCACTACGCCTCTATCTAGTGTGTGCGTAGCCGGCGCCAAGAGATTGATGCCAATCAAGAAGGAACGATTCGTTGTGCCAGGTCGAGGTACCGCGCCCGGGCGGCGACGCCCGATGGCGGAGCGCATGCAGGGCATGCACGGCATGGACGGTCCATGATGATGGATAGGATGGACGGCAGGGGGGATGTTCGGCGGCAAGGGGTGCGGGGCCGGCGGTCCCCGCATGAGTCAGGACCAGCGCATGAACCTCATCGAGGACAACATGGGCCTGATGCCGATGATGATGGAACAGAGGCTGGACCGGCATGACCGGCCGATGCCGGCACCCGGAGAAGATCCCGCCATGTTCCCTGACAGGACCAGGTGGCTACCGAGGCGGCCAATTACCCAGTAGCGTCACGGCCGAGACGCCCCGGTTCTGCCAGCAGGCATAGTCACAGTCAGTCGGCACGGCATCCACCGCCACCCGGATATCCGTCGCGGCGGCGGATGCGCGTTCGTTCGTGCCGTCCTCCCTGGCGGGAGCCGCTGCCGTGATCAGGCCGGCAGCGAAGCCAAGCACCAGCACTGCGGCGGCGCCCAACAAACATCCGATGCGATTTCCAGCTTTCACGACAGTCTCCTCCCTGCTTGTATCTTCTTTCCCTTCTGCCCTGCTCCTGCATCGCCGGGGCTGGCACGGTCTGATGCCCCAAAGGTAGCCACTGGAACGAATAACTTCCTCGTCCAGGCAGACTAGGGGCAATCCCGTACGCCCGTGCGTGCGCCGGGAAGCAGGCGAAGCGCCAGCTAGTCCCCATAGAGCCGCAGCAGCGGCCCGACGCATTCCGCCAGGTCTACCGGCGCCAGTCGCAGCGAACGGGCGCATAGCAGGCCCCAGAGATGCGCCGCCAGCAGCATGGCCTTGTCTTGCTCGCCCAGCAGCCTGCCAAGGTCGTCGCACAGCACCTTGGCACGGGCACGGATGCGGACTGTCAGGTGGCATAGCTCGCACGCAGGCGTGCAAGCGTGGTGCAGCAAGCCGAGGACGATGCCCGCATAGCGCGGCACTGCCTCGTCCTGCAACATCGTCGCAAGCACGCGCTCCAGATCCGGACGGGCCAGGCCCCCGCCGTTACCGGCGAAGGCTGCGAGCCAGCCGGCCAGATGCGCCTCCGCCCGCCCCATGATGGCTGCCAGCAGGTCGGCGCGGCTACGGAAGTGCCCGTAGACCGCACCGCGTGTCATGGCGATTGCACCGGCCACCTGTTCCAGCGTGACGCATTGCACGCCCTGGCGTTCGAACAGCCGCTCAGCGCTGGCGAGGATGCGCTCTCTCGTGACGGCCGCATCACACGCCCGACGTCTCACCATGGCCGCGCGGCACACGCCTTACTGCGGATGCACGTCATCCGGCCCCCAGAAGGCGCGCATGCCTGTAATGCGCCCGTCTGCACCAAAGGTCATCACATCGGTCACGTCGATGCGTACCGGCTGCCCCTGCATCTGCACGTACACCGCGAAACACAAGGCCGCCGCATTGCCGTGCGAACCCCGGGGCGCCGCCACCACTTCCAGGCGCGCATCGAGCGACGTCGCGTACCGGTAGAAGGCGAGGATGCTGTCCCGCCCGGCTATCACCGGGCCGCCAACGGGGTCCTCGACGGTCGCGTCGTCGGCAAACAGCGCCGCCACGCGCCCGGCGTCCGCCGCATTGAAAGCGGCCACGTAATCGAGCAAGGTGGCCTTCATGCCGGCGCTCTTGTTCGCGGCCATGGTCATGTCGATGGTCATTCCATTCCTCGCTGGAACAGGTTGAACGGGTATTCCATGTTGTCTCATGCGTTTATTTACCTTGCGCTGCCGGCGCGCCGGCCGGACAGCCACGCTAAACGGCGGCTTCGCCCGTGTCCGCGAGGAAGCCCAGGCATTCGCGGTTGAAGTAATCGCTGTGCTCGACCATCACCCAGTGGCCGCAGCGATTGATCAGCACGAAGCGCGCATCGCGGCAACCCTGCAGGAACTTGAGAGCGCCGCCTGCCGGGTTGAAGCGGTCTTCCGTGCCCCAGAAACCGAGCACGGGGCACGCGATCTCACCCAGGCGTTCAGTCAGGTTGGGCACCTTCATGGTGGCCAGCACCTCGCGCGGCTGCTCCTTGCAGACGGCCATGCGCTCGTCCACCAGCGCATCGGTGACCAGCGTGGCGTCATGCACCAGCAACTTCAGCAGCTGGCGCATGGTGTCATGGTTCATTTGCCCGCCGGTGAACAGCGACACCATCTTCTCGATGCCTTCCATGCGGAAATAGGTCTCGCGGTCTTCGACGCCACCCGGCGCCATCATCACCAGGCGGCTGACATGTTCCGGGTAGTCCAGCGCGTACTTCAGCGCGATGGCGCCGCCCAGCGAGTTGCCCACCAGTACGCAGCGCGGCAGTGCCAGCGCCAGCAATTGCGCGCGCAGCGCGGCGACGAAGAAGTCCAGCGTGTATTCCACATCCGCCGGCTTCGACGACTGCCCGTAGCCCGGCAGGTCGACCACCACGGCGCGGAAGCCGGCCGCGGTAAAAGCTGGCACGTTGTGCTTGAAGTTGCTGTGGCCGCTGGCGCCCGGGCCGCTGCCGTGGATGAACACCACGGGTTCGCCGGCGCCTGCATCGAGGCAGTGCAGGCGCAGGCCGTCTGGCGTGGTGATGGTTTGGCCGGCCGGAAATGGTGCAGGCGACGTACTGGACATGTCGGTGTCTCCGCTGTTGTCATGACGAACCCGGCCAATCATGCGCATGCGCCACGGGGCAGGCATCGTCCTTTCAGACTACGAAGCGTCCCGTGGATTTCCCTAAGATCGCACTGACCAGCAAGGCAACGAGATCAAGGGAAAACAGAGATGACGGGAATCGACTTCAGCGGGAAGACGGTGTTGGTGACAGGTGGCGCGCGCGGCATTGGCCGCGCCATTGCCGAAGGTTTCCTCGCGGCAGGTGCCCGCGTGTTCACCTGCGGGCGCACGCCGCCGGCGCATGGCGGGACGCAGCACCGCCAGGCGGAATTCATGGCAGCCGACATCCGCGACACCGAGCAGGTAGAGGCCCTGCTGACCCGGATCGTCGACAGCGCCGGCTCGCTCGATGTCGTGATCCACAATGCCGGCGGCGCACCCTTCGCGCTCGCCGCGGACGCCTCGCCGCGCCTGATGGAATCGATCATCCGCCTGAACCTGGTGGCGCCGCTGCAACTGGCGCAGCGCGCCAACGCGCGCATGCAGGCCCAGGCCAGCGGCGGCGCGCAGATCTTCATCGGCAGCGTCAGCGCGCTGCGGCCCTCCCCCGGCACCGCCGCCTACGGCGCGGCCAAGGCGGGCATCCTGAACGCAGTCCGCTCGCTGGCGGTGGAATGGGCCCCACGCGTGCGGGTCACGGCCGTCAGTCCGGGCCTGGTGCTGACCGAGGCCGCGCAGCAGCAACACTACGGCGATCCGGCCACGCTCCAGCGGGTGGCCGATACCGTGCCGCTCGGACGCCTTGCCGCTCCGCGCGACATTGCCGACGCCTGCCTCTTCCTGGCCTCGCCGCATGCCGCCTACGTATCGGGCGCCAACCTGGTCATCGACGGTGGCGGCGAGCGTCCGGCCTTCCTCGACGCGGCAGTCCACCAGGCCAGCTGAGCCGCCCGGTGCGCGCCTACTCGACCTTGGCCGGATGCGCCTGCACCGGCCCGCCCAGCACCGAGCGATAGGAAACGGGCTGCTTGCCGTCGATATCGCATATGCCGTACTCCTGCGCAATCTCGGCGCTGATCAGCACCTGGCCGGATTTCTCCATGACGGCGGCGTCGCCATGCAAGGCGAGTATGACCTTGCCGGTGAATTCCGGGCTTTCCGCGCTTGGCGCAAAGGCGGCGTATTTGTCGGGCTCGCGCTCCCAGACCCGCATGGTGCGCTCGGTGCGCAGCKGGCCCATCCAGACCGATACCGCCGCCACGCCGTACGGGCGCAGGTCAACCGCCATGTCCTTGGCGAACTTGTCCACGCCGGTCTTCTGCGCGCCATAGGCCGGACCGTGCATATAGCAGCTCGCGCCGAAAGACGACGTGAACGCCATCAAGCCGCGCCCGCCAGCCACCATCATGGGCGCCGCATGCCAGCTCGCCACATAGGCCGAGCGCAGGCCCACGTCGAGGATGTCCACCAGGGCCAGCGGCTTCTCCCAGAAGCCGCCCGGCTCGATCAGTTCGTCATGCAGGAAGGTGGCGTTGTTCACCAGGATATCCAGCCGCCCCGATTCGTCGCCCACCTGCTCGAACAGCCTGCGCACCTGCGCATCGTCGCGATGGTCGCAGGCCACCGCGATGCCCTTGCCGCCGCGCGCATCGATCTCGCGCGCGGTCTCGTGGATGGTGCCGGGCAACGGCGCCTCGCCGTCGCGCTCGGTGCGCCCGGTGACGTACACCGTCGCGCCAGCTTGCGCCAGCGCCAGCGCGATGCCCTTGCCCGCGCCACGCGAGCCGCCCGTGACTACCGCAACGATGGATTCCTTTGCACTGCGCATCGCATTCCTCCTCAGTGATTCCCGCGCCGCGACCTCACCGCGCGGGGCGATGCCCGACGCTATCGCGCATGCCGCCGCGCTTCATCCTCCGTTCGGACTAGCGGCGTGCCTGCGAGTGCGGCCGTTCGCCATCGCATAGGGGAAACCGTCTAGTCCGTTCTGACGATTCCGCGCCCACCGTCGCTCATTACGCTTCTCATCAAAGAAGAAGCCACAAGACGTGCTCGGTCAATGCATCACCAACACCATAGGGGGAGACAAGTGCAAGTGTCACAAACGGGTTCACCACATCGCACACGCAGGCTACGGCCAGCCGCCATCGTTTCGGCCATCGCCGCGGCGATCACGCCGTCCGCCTGGGCCGGCAACACCATCGATCTCGGCAACGATACGTCGCTTAGCTATTCCTTCAACACCACCTATGCCGCGGCCGTGCGGGTGCAGGGACAAAGCGGTGCGCTGCTGGCACCCGCCAATATCAACGGCGACGACGGCGACCGCAACTTCAAGCGCGGCGACATGACCGCCAACCGTGCCACCGTGCTGGGCGAGGCCAACCTCCAGCGCGGCGAGTTTGGTGCCTTCCTGCGCGGCAGTGCGTTCTACGACCGGGCCTATCGCACTTCCAATTCCAACGATGCGCCCGCCACCGTCAACCACTCCGGCCCCTTCAATGAGTTTACGGATTCCGCGCGCTACTACAACGGCCAGCGGGCCCAGTTGCTGGATGCCTACGCTTATGGCACCTTCAACATCGACAGCACGCGTTTGAGCGTCAAGCTCGGCAATCAGGTAGTGGCATGGGGCGAGAGTCTGTTCTTCCCCAACATCGCCGGAGCGCAGGGGCCGGCGGACGCCACCAAGTCGTTTGTGCCGGGGGCCGAAGTCAAGGACATCCTGCTGCCGGTGCCACAGGCTTCGTTGCAGTGGGAAGCGAATCCCAATTTCAGCCTGCTTGGCTATTACCAGTTCACCTACAAGTCCAACCAACTCAACCCCGCTGGCGCCTACTTCAGTACCTCCGACGTCGTTGGGCCGGGTGCCGAATTCATCATCGGCCCCGGTGGCAGACACATCCCGCGCGGTTCGGATATCAACCCACCAAACTCCGGCCAGTGGGGCGTAGGTACTCGCTTTCGCGCGTTCGACGCCGAGTTTGGCTTGTACCAATTGCGCTACCACGACAAAAATCCGAATGTCGTGACAACCCTGTTCCCGACGCTGCAGTACCAGCAGAAGTTCTTCAGCGGCATCAATCTGACCGGCGCGAGCTTCTCAACGCAATTTCTCGGCGCCAACGTGGCGGGCGAAGTCAGCTACAAAGACGGCGTGCCAATCCTGGTGAATGTCAACGGTGCCGCCACCGCAACACCGGGCAAGGCCGTCCAGGGCCAGATGTCGGCCATTTACTCCATCGGACCGACATTCCTCGCCAGCTCCCAGAGCCTGGTGGGCGAAATCGCCTACCTGCATGTGCTCAGCGTCACGCCGGTCAATGGCTTCAGCACACTCACCAACACCAGGAACTCGGCGGCCCTGCAGCTTGGCTGGTCGCTCTCCTATCTCAACATCTTTAACGGCTGGGACATGACGGTGCCGCTGACGTATGCGCACGAATTCAGCGGAAAGTCGGCAGTGGCCGGCGGCTTCGGTTCACTGACCGGATATGGTGACCGCCGCGCGAGCGTCGGCGTGACTTTCAGATATTTGAACAACCTCGAACTGAACCTGACTTACGCGATGTTCCTGGGCAAGGCGAACATTGTTAATCGACCGTTGGCCGACCGCGACTATGTGGCATTCAATGCGAAGTATTCGTTTTGACCTGGCAGCGATATCACGCGCAATTGCCAGATTTATCTAAAGGAGTGAGACTGTGATGCGACAGCATAAAAATCTTTTGATCCGTAGCACGTTGCTGGCCAGCAGCATGCTGCTGGCGGCAGCCTCGTACGCCTCGGTGACGCCGGACGAACTCAAGCAACTCGATGGCGACCTGACCCCGATGGGCGCCGAGCGCGCCGCCAGCAAGGACGGGCAGATCCCCGCCTGGGGCGGGAAATGGCTGGGCGCCCCCCCCGGAGTGCAGTGGAAGCGGGGAGACCGCTACCCCGACCCTTACGCCAGCGAAAAGCCGGTCGTGGTGATCACCGCGCAGAACATGGATAAGTACGCCGATCACTTGACCGACGGCGAGAAGGCACTGTTCAAGAAGTATCCGGATACCTTCAAGATGCCGGTATATCCGACCCATCGCGACTTCCGCTACAACGATGCGACCTACAAGAACATCCGCACCTACGCGCCCGGCACCAGAATGACGGCCGACGGTAACGGATTGAAGGACGCCCCCCCTATCGTCCCCTTCCCGATCCCGAAGAGCGGCCTCGAACTGATGTGGAACCTGCGCTACTCCCCGTCGATGAATACCGAATCCGCCACCTACGACCAGGCAGCCGTATACGGCGACGGCAACATTGCCTGGGGCCGTGTGCGTTATTCGATCCTATCGCCGCGGAATGGCGCCAACTTCGACCTCAAGAGCGACACCAGGGGCTTTTTCCGCACCGCGACCGATCTGCCCCTGCGCGACCGGGGCATGCTGTCTGTCGGCCACGAATTTTATGACAAGGAAGGCTCCGATACCCGCCGCGCGTGGCAGTACAACCCCGGTACGCGGCGCGTACGGCAGGCCCCGGAATTTGGCTTCGATCAGCCCTCCGGCGCAGGCGGAATCCGCACCCTCGACGACGACCGCCTGTTCAACGGCTCGGGTGAACGCTACAACTGGAAGATTGTCGGCAAGAAGCAAATCTATGTGCCGTACAACAACTACAAGCTGATGAGCCCGGCCAAGTACCAGGACATCCTGGGCAAAGGCCACCTCAACCCGGACTATATGCGCTATGAAATGCATCGCGTATGGGTCCTGGAAGCCACCCTCAAGGAGGGCTTCCGGCATCAGTACGCCAAGCGGGTGCTTTACCTGGACGAGGACAGCTGGACCGCTCTCGCCGCCGACAACTATGATGCGCGCGGCCAGCTGTGGCGAACCAACCTGGCGGCAACCGTCTATGCCTATGACGCACGAAACCTCTACCCGACCACAACCACATATCATGACTTGATTTCGGGTGCCTATCTCGCCGACCGCCTGACCAACGAGGGGCCGATGCCGGTGCTCAACAACAGCCCCGAGTTCAACGAGACCTACTTCTCGCCCGACGCGGCGCGAGGTGCCGGTCACTGACCGCACGCCTTCAATCGCCCCCTTCCCGCAAAGGCCAAGGGGGCGAATTTCATCGCATTGCCCCGCCTGACATCGAGTCTGACCATGGATCCCGAACTGATCGCCGCATTCGGCGATGACCTTCATCGAGCCCTGACCGCCCGCGTACCAGTCGCCCCATTGAGCGGACGTGGCCACCCGCTCACGGTGCGCGACGCCTATCACATCCAGCAGCATTTCGTTGCACGGCGGCTGGCGCAAGGCGACCGCGTCACCGGCAAGAAAATCGGCGTTACCAGTTTGCCCGTGCAGCAGATGCTGGACGTGCACCAGCCCGACTTCGGCATGCTGCTGGCCAGCATGGAATACCCGGACGGCAAGGCCATTGCCGCAAACACGCTGATCCAGCCACGCGCCGAAGGCGAGATTGCCTTCTTCCTCAAACGAGACCTGCGCGGCCCCGGTGTGACCCGCGCGGATGTGCTGGCCGCCACCGAGGCGGTCTCGGCCTGCTTCGAGATCGTAGACTCACGCATCACCGACTGGCGCATCCGTATTCAGGACACGGTGGCCGACAACGCCTCTTGTGGGGTCTACGTGCTTGGCGAGGAGCGCGTGAGCCCGGCCGGCCTCGACCTTGCCGCCTGCACCATGGCGCTTGAAAAAAACGGCGCCGTTGTCGCTACAGGCCAGGGCAGCGCCGCCCTCGGTCATCCCGCCGAGGCGGTGGCCTGGTTGGCCAACACGCTCGGCGAACTCGGCATTCCACTGCTTGCCGGCGAGACCATTCTTTCCGGCTCCCTTGCGGCGCTGATTCCGGTCGCTGCCGGAGACCGCCTGCGACTGCGCATCGACGGGATCGGCACGTGCAGCACCGAATTCGTCTGAACTCACCCACAACTCCAAACCAGGCAAGAAGCCCCATGGCAAAAATCAAGTGCGCCCTGATCGGCCCCGGCAATATTGGCACTGACCTGCTTTACAAGCTGCGCCGCAGCACCGTCCTGGAACCCGTCTGGATGGTTGGCGTCGACCCGAATTCGGATGGCCTCGCCCGGGCCCGCGAACTGGGCCTGAAGACAACCGACCAGGGCCTCGACGGCCTGCTGCCGCACCTGGCCGCAGACGACATCCGCATCGCTTTCGATGCGACCTCGGCCTACGTGCACCGCCAGCACTCCGACCAGCTCACCGCGCGCGGCGTGCGCGTGATCGACCTCACGCCGGCGGCCATCGGGCCCTTCTGCGTGCCGCCGGTCAACCTGGACGAACATCTCGGCAGCAATGCGATGAACGTCAATATGGTCACCTGCGGCGGGCAGGCCACCATTCCCATGGTGTACGCCGTGTCGCGCGTGCAGGCGGTGGCCTATGGTGAGATCGTCGCCACCGTTTCCTCGCGCTCGGTCGGGCCCGGCACGCGTCGGAACATCGACGAGTTCACCCGCACCACCGCAGGCGCCATCGAACAGGTGGGCGGCGCGCGGCAGGGCAAGGCCATCATCGTCATCAACCCGGCCGAGCCTCCGCTCATCATGCGCGACACCATCCACTGCCTGACCGAGGACGAGCCGGACGTGGAAGCCATCACGGCGTCGGTCCACGACATGATTGCCGAGGTGCGGCAATACGTGCCCGGCTACACGCTCAAGAACGGCCCTGTCTTCGACGGCAAGCGCGTCTCCATCTTCATGGAAGTCGAGGGCCTGGGCGACTACCTGCCCAAGTACGCCGGCAATCTCGACATCATGACCGCCGCCGCCGCGCGCACCGCCGAGCGCATCGGCGCCGCCATGCTGCGCGGCGCGCTGCCCGCCGTGGCCACTACCGCATAAGGAGCCCGATATGAACCAACGCATTACCGTGCACGACATGACCCTGCGCGACGGCATGCACCCGAAGCGCCACCAGATCTCGCTCGACCAGATGAAGACGATCGCCCGCGGGCTGGACGACGCCGGCGTGCCGCTGATCGAAGTGACCCATGGCGACGGCCTGGGGGGCGCCTCGGTCAACTACGGCTTTCCCGCGCATAGCGACGAGGAATACCTGCAAGCCGTGCTGGGCGAACTGAAGCAAGCCAAGGTCTCCGCCCTGCTGCTGCCCGGCATCGGCACCATCGACCACCTGCGCATGGCGCATGAACTGGGCGTGCACACCATCCGCGTAGCCACTCACTGCACCGAGGCCGATGTCTCCGAGCAGCATATCGGCATGGCGCGCAAGCTCGGCATGGACACTGTGGGCTTCCTGATGATGGCGCACATGGCGCCGGAAGCGACGCTGGTGGAACAGGCGCTGCTGATGGAGTCCTATGGCGCAAACTGCCTCTACATTACCGATTCGGCGGGGCATATGCTGCCGCACGACGTCACCGCCAAGCTGACGGCCGTGCGCCAGGCGCTCAAGCCGGAAACCGAACTGGGCTTCCACGGCCACCACAACCTGGCCATGGGGATTGCCAACTCGCTGGCGGCCGTGGCCTGCGGCGCCACGCGCATCGACGCGGCAGCCGCCGGGCTGGGCGCCGGCGCCGGCAATACGCCGATGGAAGTCTTCGTGGCGGTCTGCGAGCGCATGGGCATCGAGACCGGCGTGGACGTGTTCCGCATCGCCGACGTCGCCGAAGACCTGGTGGTACCCATCATGGACCAGCCGATCCGCATCGACCGCGATGCGCTTACGCTGGGCTACGCCGGCGTGTACTCGTCCTTCCTGCTGTTCGCCAAGCGCGCCCAGGCCAAGTACGGCATTCCGGCGCGCGAGATCCTGGTCGAGCTGGGGCGTCAACGGCTGGTCGGAGGTCAGGAAGACATGATTGAAGACACCGCAATGACCTTGGCACGCTCGCGCGGCCTGCCATTAGGCTGACCAGTCTGAAACGCACGCCCTTGCCGGCGGCACGCTCGCATACGGTACTACCGTATTTGGCCGCCGCCGCCGTTGCCTGCCATGTCGGACGGAACCCTGCGTGCCGCCTTAACTCGTAAGGCAGGATGCCCTGCGTTGGCTACGCCATTTCCCTAGTCGCCGAACCCACAATCCTTGCGCCGCCGACAGGCTATCGAACAGTTCGCCCGTTCTATGTCTCGCAGTCGCCGAATCGACTGTGCAAGTTGGTTGGAGCCGCCATCCCGCCACAAAGAAACTCGATCAGAATCTCCACGTGGTCCCACAGTACCTGTTCCCGCGAAGCGTTCCCCGGAGCTATCGGCAATTGGGGACGAGCGGATATGTCGGCGAGACTCTGGAGCATCGCATGGGAACAGACGATCAGCCGCAGCCCGAGCACTCGCATAGGAATTTCGGGCAGGATGCGCTGAAGCATTGCAATCAAGGCGGAGGAATTCTCCCCAAACGACTGCTCGAATATCCGGGCGATCTTCGGGTTGCGGTCCGTATGGAGGCGCGCCAGGAATTGAACATAGCGCGCACCCGCGCTGCCTTCTTCAATGATCTTCCTGGCAAGCGGGATGACAAGTATTTCCACGACGGCGCGGAGCGTGACCTGTGGCTGCGCCTGAAGGGAATCGTACATGGCACGGCGTTGCGCCATCAACGGCATCATATGGCGCTCCAGCAGCGCGTCCACTACCTTATCCAGGCCGCCGAAGTGATAGTGGAGAATACCGGCGCTAACGCCGGCCGCCGCGTTGATGCTGCGCGCAGATACGCCGTCCACGCCGTACTTGGCCATCAGTTCTTCGGCCGCCAGCAGAATGCGTTCCCGGGCCTCGCCTTTTACAGTGGGTAATGTCATCGAATACAGATAGGACGGGTGCCGCCTCCCCCTCTGAGGCAATTGGCCAATGACGCCAATAACCCCATATTCCGTGCGGTCGTTGAGACAGTGCGACAGGGCATTGGGCAGCAATGCGGCTCAATGCCCTGTCGCGCCCGGCTATGYGTTCGGCACTACTGCCGACTCACATACGCTGCGATGAGATGTTGCCGCCATCAACAACAATCTCCGCGGCAGTAATGTAACTCGCCTCGTCCGACAAAAGGAAGCGCGCAACACGGCCAATTTCCTCCGGTTGACCCAGTCGGCCGAGGAGAATACGGCGCTCGAAGGTGCCTGCCGGCAAACTGTCCACGGCGGGCTGGAGCATTGGCGTCAGGATCTGGCCCGGGGAAATCGCGTTGATACGGATGTTATCGCGCCCAAGGCCGTCCGCCAGCGACCGGATCAGTGACAACATGCCGCCTTTCGCTGCGCTGTAGATGGGGTTGATATGATTGCCCAGGGTAGCGTTGATTGACGCAATGCCGACCACCGCAGAGCCCGGATTGGCGCGGAGATCCGGCAACAGCGCCTGCACCAGGAGTGCGAATGAGCGGAGGTGGACATTGATGCCAGCATCCCATTTTTCCGGAGTGATGCCCTCGAGCGACTCGGTATCGACCGTACCCGCAGCATGGAGCAAGCCACCAATTCTGGGCAATGCCGCGCGGGTTGCGCTCAGCGCAGTCCGCAGCGCGCCGGGATCGCACAGGTCGACGCCAACGCCGAGTGCCGCAACGCCAAATTCCTTGGCAATCTCCGCTGCCCGGCTTTGCGCCTTCTCAGCCTGGATGTCCCACAGCGCGACATCGCGACCTACGGCGGCTAGTGCGCGCGCCGAGGCAAGCCCGAGCCCTGAAGCCCCACCAGTGACGATCACGGCTGTATTGGGCGACGCGAGTAACGATTTCATTTGAGGTCTCCTGTCAAGATGGTTTGAGTGATCGAATGAACCTGGCAACGAGGACGCCTGTGCGCAAGGCTACGACAGGCTCCGGGCAGCGTGCAACCGATAGCGGTCGCCGGTGAAATATTGTCTTGACGACGATCCATGGCGCTTGCTACATTCCATTCGAACATTTGATTCAATCGAATGCTTAGACATTCTGGCACACGCCCACGCGAAAGCGCAATAAGCATCGGTCAGAACGAAAACAACAGGAGACGCGAGAGACCATCATGAACAGACTACGCAAGCGTTTGGCCACGGCGTTGTGCCTGGCCCTGAGTTGCGCCGCGACCGGCTTCGGCTGGGCCGCCAGCAACGAGGTGCAGCCTGGCGATACACCGCCGGTAGTGCAGCTGCTGCGCGCGCCGGTCGGTGCGCCAAATGTGGTAGTGGTCTTGCTGGACGATGTAGGTTTCGGTGCGGCCGGCACCTTCGGCGGACCGGTCACGACACCTGCGATGGATGGCCTGGCCAGTGCGGGCTTGCGGTATAACCGGTTTCATACCACTGCAGTGTGTTCGCCGACACGCGCCTCGCTACTCACAGGCCGCAATCCACACGCAGCAGGTGTCGGCGCAGTGCTGAACTCGCCAAGCAGTTATCCGGGTTACCGGGGGATGCTGCAAAAGGACTCCGCCACAATTGCCGAACTGTTGCGTCAACAGGGCTATAGCACTGCGGCCTTTGGCAAGTGGCATCTGACACCGGATTGGGAAGCGTCGCAGATCGGTCCTTTTGACCGCTGGCCGACCGGCCAGGGCTTTGAAAAATTCTATGGGTTTATCGGCGCCGAAACCGATCAGTTCAATCCTTCGCTATACGATGGCACCACGCCAGTGCTAAAGACGGCCTCGAAGGACTACACCCTGAACGAAGATCTGTCGACACGCGCCGTCAACTGGATGCGCGCGCAACACTCGATCGCACCTGACAAGCCGTTCTTCGTGTACTTCGCCCCGGGCGGCACCCACGCTCCGCTCCAGGCACCCAAGGCATGGATCGAGAAGTACCGTGGCAGGTTTGACAAGGGCTGGGACGATATGCGGCTAGAAATCCTGGCCCGACAAAAATCCCTTGGCGTCGTGCCTCAGGATACAAAGCTGACACCGCGGCCGGATGAACTCCCCGCCTGGGACAGCCTTAGTACAGACCAGAAACGGGTTGCCGCACGGTTAATGGAAATCTACGCGGGGTTCCTCGCGCATACCGACGCGCAAATTGGCCGCCTGGTGCAATCATTGAAGGAGAGCGGCCAATTTGACAACACACTGTTTATCTACGTGATGGGCGACAACGGGGGCAGCCTTGAAGGCGGCATCCACGGCGCGGATAGCTACATGGGCAATTTGCAAGGCATGCCTGAGAAACCGGCTGCCGATCTGGTGAAACGCCTGGACAGCCTGGGCGGCCCGAACAGCTATGTGCAGTATCCAGCCGGCTGGGCCTGGGCCATGAGTTCTCCCCTGCCATGGGCCAAGACGGTTGCTTCGCACCTGGGCGGAATTCGCAACGGCATGGTGGTTTCCTGGCCTGCACGAATCCGGGATCATGGTGGTCTGCGCAGGCAGTTCTCTCATGTGAACGATCTGGCGCCAACCATCCTAGAGGCGGCGGGACTGAAAGCCCCCGCAGATGTCAACGGCGTAAAGCAACGTCCGATGGACGGGACAAGCCTGATCTATAGCTTCGCTGACAAGGACGCACCGGAGAAGCACACCACGCAGTACTTCGAAGTTTTCGGCAACCGTTCGATCTATCACGAAGGCTGGTTGGCCTCGGCYCGGCACAAGGACCGAGACCCCTGGGCAAGCATATGCCAGGGAAAACGGCTCGCCGACGACACCTGGGCCCTCTTCAACCTGAATGAGGACTTCAGCCAGTCCACCGATCTGGCAGCCAAATTGCCGGAGAAACTCAAGGAGATGCAGGCGCTGTTCCTGGCGGAGGCGGCAAAGAATCAAGTATTGCCAATGCAGGACACGGCCTGCTCCCGCACGCCTCTCCCCAACCT